>JAUVVP010000339.1 GCA_030604585.1 Planctomycetota bacterium
CCGAAGTAGGCCGGCGGGAAAAGCTCCATTTGCAGGCAGCCTTCGGCCACTCTGGTTGGGTCGAGCGGTTCTTCCAGGTCCAGTGAGAGGCGCAGCGAATCGCCCTCCGCGCGGAGGCGGATGGTGTAGTTGAGGTCAAGCTTCGGATAGCTGAGCGGGATCTCGACCTCCGCCGTTTCGGGATTCGCCCTTCGCTGGCCGACCTTCGGCAGCTCGCCCCATTGCCCGGGCGCGACCGTCAGGCGCATGTCGCCGCACGTGGCCACACGTTCGCCATGATGGATGATCTCGACGCCGCCCTGTTTGCCCTCGGGATAGAAGTTGTGAAAGGCGAGGACCGAGGCGCCCGGCGCCTCGAAATACCCCTCTTCGTTGACCGACCAGCAAGTCTGCGCCATGGCGCTTCTCCCTGTCCGATGCGGAGCCTGATGGTGTCAGAGGGCGGATTATACCGCCTCAGCCCGCCCGCACAAGGGCGGGTCAGGCTCCCCAAAGCGGGGAATCGGAACGTTCCTTGCGCCGGCGAGTGATAGCGGATAGCATTGCCTCAGGCAGGCGCCTCTCCGGCCGGCCTGATCATGCAAGGTGGCAGCGCTCCACGAGTTCTTCTTGCCTTGACCGAATGGACAGGAGGACGTCCTCGATGAAACGTACTATGGCTGTGGTCGTGCTGGCCGCGTTCGTATCCCTTGCGCTTGGCGTGACGGCGTTCGCGCAAGAGCTGGAGGTGGCCCTGATCGCCGATCCGGGCGGCCGGCAGGAAGCGGAGGGCGCACAGCAGTACTTCGAGCGCATGGAGCGCGTCCTGCGCCGGGGGGGGCTGGCCTATTCCGTCGTGACGCAGGACCAGATGCTCGCGGGGGCGCTCCACGATTACCGCGTCGCCATCGTTCCCTTTGCCCCCAACCTGAGCAACGCCGGCAGGGCGATGCTGAGGTCCTTCTGTAGCGACGGCGGCAAGGTGATGTGCTTCTACACCACCTATGGGCTCGAACGCGAGCTGGGCTTGCGGAGCACCCGATACGTGCCCTCTGGTGACGACCGGACGCTTTTCCGCCACGTCAGGTTGCGGGCAGGGGTGCTGCCGGGCATTTCGGACGGGTTCGATCAGACATCGTGGAACATACAGTCGCCGGCGCCGGGTCCGGACACGCTCGTGCTTGCCGATTGGGTGGACGCCAATGGCGAGGATTCCGGTCACATCGCGGCGACGCTCGCGGACGGGGGCCTCTTCTTCTCGCACGTGCTGCTGGCCGAAGGCGAAGGGGACGAAACCAGAGCGGGACAGATGCTGCATGCGGCTGCCCGGTACCTGGAGGCCCGCGCGGGAACGCGCAAGGACATCGCCATCATCTACGGCACGGTGAGCGAGAGCGCCGGCGGCTCCGACAGCCGGCTGGTCGGCCGGATGGTCGGCGAGATGGAACGCATACTCGATGCCGCCGGGCTGCCGTACGCGATCCTGACCGACGAGGCCGTGGCCGCCGGCGCACTCGAAGGGCGCCGCGTCGCCATCCTGCCTCTGAACTTCAACGTGACGGACGCAGAGGCCCGGGCGCTGCATGAGTTTGCCGGCCAGGGCGGCAAGGTGATCGGGTTCTTCTCGGTGGACAGCCGGCTGTGGCCGTTGATGGGCGTGGGGGAGGGTGAGTTCAAGGCCGGCGGGCCGTCCCAGCCCTTCAACGTCGTCAAGTTCAACTCGGCTGCCCCCGCCGTGTTTCCGGAGACGTTCGCCCAGAGGTCCTCGAACATCACGGCGGTCCGAGCCGCTGCCGACGGCACGGTCGTGGCCAACTGGCACGACTCGGACGGCACCGACACGGGCCATCCGGCCGTGATCCTTTCGCCGACCGGCATGTATTTCTCGTACATCCTGCGGTCGGGCGACGTGGCGAGCAGTTCGCAGTTCGTTCTGGCGGCCATCGGCCATCTTGCGGGCGAGGATTTCTATGCATTTGCCGCGCAGCACGCGGCCGAGACGCTGTGGGAGTTCCGCCGCTTCCTGGACCGGGAGGGCCTGGTAGCTGCGTGCCGGAACGATGCCCGCGCCGCAGAGGCGGCCGCCGAGGCAGTCCGTCTGGAAGAACGGGCTGGCGCGGAGTCTGCGGCCGGCAGGGCCTACGACGCCTATCTGAGCCTGGTGCGCGCGCGGAAGGCGGCCGAACTGGCCTTCATCCGCAGGTTGCCCTCGCGCGGCGGGCGCGAGTTCCGCGGCACCTGGATTCATTCGATCAACGTCCCGAACTTCGACTGGGACACCTTCTTCGCTGGCATGGAGCGCTCGCATCTGAACGCGCTGCTGCCGAACGTCTGCGCGGCCGGATACGCCCACTACGAGAGCGATCTGCTGCCGCTTTCGCAGCTCATAAAGGACAACGGCCCGCAGATGGAGAAGATGCTCGAGGCGGCCAAGCGCCACGGGATCGAAGTTCACCTCTGGCGGGTGAACTACAACCTGTGGTGGCCGGGCAGGGAAGTCGTCGAGCAACTGGCGGCGCAGGACCGCGTCTGCCGCGACCCTGAGGGGAACGTCGTCGGCGGGCCGAACACCGCGAACCTCTGCCCCTCCCACCCGGAGAACCAGCGCCTCGAGATCGAAGCGATGCTGGAGATGACGCGCAAGTTCCACCCCGACGGCATCCACTTCGACTACATCCGCTACCCCGGTTCGCAGGCGTGCTTCTGCAACGGCTGCCGGCAGCGATTCGAACAACGGATCGGCAGAAGCGTGGAACAATGGCCCGCCGACGTGCTGCCGGACGGCCCGTGGCGCCGGGAATACCTCGAGTTCCGGCGCGATCAGATCACGCTGATCGTCAGGGAGGTGAGCCGCAGGTCGCGCCAGATAGACCCCAGGGTGAAGATATCGGCAGCGGTGTTCTCGACCTGGGGCGGCAGGTGGGGGGCCCGCGACGGCGTCGGGCAGGATTGGCGCCTGTGGGTCGAGAAGGGCTACCTCGACTTCGTCTGCCCCATGAACTACACGCAGAACGTTGACGAGTTGGCCTCCACCGTTGCGCAGCAGCGCGACTGGGTTGAGGGCCGCGTCCCGCTCCAGTCGGGCATTGGTGCGTGGCGCTCCACTTCCGCCTGGCACACGGCCGACCTGGTGGACACCGCCCGTGCGAACGGGGCAGACGGGGTGACCTTCTTCGAGTACCGCGGGCGCGTGGTCACGGAACTCATCCCCGCGCTGCTGGAGGGCCCGTTCCGAGAGGAAGCAAGGACGCCGTGGGCCGATTAGTGGTCCCGCCGCCTTGCAGGGAGGAACGGTGGACTCGAGGGAGCGCACATTCCTGGCGCTTGAGCACCAGGTCCCGGACAGGATACCGGTGGACTTCTGGGCCTCTGCGGGGTTCCGGCAGAGCATGAAGTCCGAGCTGGGGCTGCCGTTCGACGCCTTCCTGGACGTGCATGACGTTGACCTGAGATACATCGCCGGCCCGAAATACATTGGCCCCCCGCTCCGGCGAGACGACCCCGACCTTTCCGTGGATATCTGGGGCGTGCCGAGGAAGCTCGTGACCCTCGAGGTGAGGGGGCACCTGGAGCACTACAAGGAGGTGGTCGCGCCGCCCCTGTCCGATGCCGCGACGGTGGAGGATGTCGAGAGCTATCCCCACTGGCCCTCGGCCGACCTGTTCGGTTACGGGGACATCGAGTCGCAGTGCGACCACGTCCGGGAGCAGGGGCGCGTCGTTGTGTTCATGGGTGACCGGCTCAATCG
>JAUVVP010000304.1 GCA_030604585.1 Planctomycetota bacterium
AGTGGATGCGGTCAGGAGCCCGCGGGGCCTGCTTCTCGACCCCGTGGACCCGGCCCACATGATCCTGGCCCTGGGCGGCACGCCGGACAACGGTGCGGGCATCTACGGTACGCGCGACGGCGGCGCCACCTGGCGGCGCCTCAATGATGAGCCGACCTTTGCGAGCATCACCAGCCTGGCGGCCGCACCGGGCGACTTCGCGACCCTCTACCTCGGCGTGAGGGCCCACTACGACCATGCGACCCAGCGCGGCTATCCCGGCGGCCTGTTCAAGAGCACCGACGGCGGGCGGGCCTGGCAGCACGTGCTCGACTACCATTTCGTGGACGCCGTGGCCGTCAGCCCCGCTGACCCGCAGGTGATATACGTCGGCACGAACGACCACCCGTACCACGATGAGTACGCGGCGAGCGGCATCCTGAAAAGCACCGACGGCGGCCTAACCTGGCAGCGCGAGAACGCCGGCCTTTCGATACTGAACTTCACGTCCCTCAGCATCAGCCCCCACGACGCGTCCGTCATCTACGCCGGCACGACGGGCAACAGCGTCTACATCGGCAAAAATCGGGACAGTCACCTATTTTCGCCTCTGTAAAGCACTTCTGAACAAAGGGATACGACGCGAAAATAGGTGACTGTCCCGATTTCTTTCCCCTTGACATGGTCGGGGGGCGCGTTATGGTGTAGGGCGCTCGAACCGGCCAGGACGGGTAACCGCGAACTGTGCATCGAGGAGGGTCTGCTGTGGCGAGCATCGGCGCAGCAGTGATGGGAGCGGGGTTCATCGGCCCCGTTCACGTGGAGGCGCTCCGGCGGCTGGGCGTCCACGTCGTCGGGCTCCTGGGCGTCTCGGACGAGGAGTCCCAGGCGGCCGCGCAGAAACTGGGGCTGCCCAAGGCATACAAGTCCTACGAGGAAGTCCTGGCAGACGACGAGGTGCAGGCCGTCCACCTGGCCGTCCCGAACCGCCTGCACTTCGGCATGGCGCGCGACGCGCTGAACGCGGGCAAGCACGTCATGTGCGAGAAGCCGCTGGCCATGAACTCCCGGGAGTCGGCCGAGCTGGTGGAGCTGGCCGCCAAGGCCGGCCTGGCCGCCGGGGTCAACTACAACGTGCGCTTCTACCCGCTATGCCTGGAGGCGCGCGACATGGCCCGGCGCGGCGACCTGGGCGAGGTCTACTCGATCTGCGGCAGCTACGTGCAGGACTGGCTCTGCTATGAGACCGACTACAACTGGCGCGTGCTGGCTGAGGAGGGCGGCGAGCTGCGCGCCATCGCCGACGTGGGCACGCATTGGATGGACCTGATGCACTCGATCACCGGGCTGGAGGTCGAAGCCGTCTGCGCCGACCTGAAGACCGTCTTCCCCGTGCGGCAGCGGCCGACCGGCGAGGTCGAGACGTTCGCGGGCAAGGTGGAGAAGGCGGTCGAGACCGAGCCGGTCGAGATCACAACCGAGGACTACGGCTGCGTGATGTTCCGCTTCGTGGGCGGGGCGCGCGGATGCCTCTGGGCCTCGCAGGTGACGGCCGGCCGCAAGAACTGCCTCCGCTACGAGATCGCCGGCTCCCAGTGCGCCCTCAACTGGAACAGCGAGCGGCCCAACGAGATGTGGATCGGCCGCCGCGACGGCGCCAACGAGCTGCTCTCGCGGGACCCGGCGCTACTTTCCGAGGCGGCGGCGGCCGCCGCCAGCTTCCCCGGCGGGCATAACGAGGGCTACCCCGACACGTTCAAGCAGAGCTTCAAAGCGTTCTACAGCTACATCGAGGCCGGGGACCCGGGTGCGGAGCCCGGTTTCGCCACGTTCGCCGACGGCCACCGCGAGATCGTCCTGTGCGAGGCCATCGCCAGGAGCCACCGCGAAGAGCGATGGGTCAAGCTGTAAGAGCTTCTGACGAAAAGGACTTGCCGGCGGGAACGCCGAGACGAAAAAGCCTATATCGGCATCGCTCTTTGAATCGTCTCTGCGCTCTCTGCGCGCTCTGCGGTGGATGTAGTATTGTTAGGAGTTCTAAGGAGGTGCGCCGTGAAACTCGGGTTCTGTAGTGCCATACTGCCGGACCTCTCGCTCGAGCAGGTGGTGGAGTTCGCCTCGGCGGAGGGCTTCGATTGCGTGGAGCTGATGTGCTGGCCCGTGGGGGAGGCCGAGCGGCGCTACGCCGGCGTCACGCACATTGACGTGACGGGTTTCCGCAAGTCCGACGCCGCCCGCGTGGGCGACCTGCTGGCGTCGGCCGGCGTGGAGATCAGCGGGCTGGGCTACTACCCGAACCCGCTGGCGCCGGACGCCGCCGAGGCGAAGGTCTACATCAATCACATCAAGCGGGTGATCAGGGCGGCCGAACAGCTCGGCGTCGGCGTGGTCAACACCTTCGTCGGCCGCGACTGGACGCGTTCGGTGGATGCTAACTGGCCGGTCTTCAAGAGGCGGTGGCCGCCGCTGGTCAAGTTCGCCGAGGAGCACGGCGTGCGCATCGGGATCGAGAACTGCCCGATGTTCTTCACCGACGACGAATGGCCGGGCGGCAAGAACCTGGCCTACTGTCCCGCCATCTGGCGGCGCATGTTCAAAGAGATACCCAGCAGGAGTTTCGGCCTCAACTACGACCCCTCGCACCTGGTGTGGCAGCAGATGGACTACGTCAAGCCGCTGCGCGAGTTCGCAGGTCGCATCTTCCACGTGCACGCGAAGGACCTGCGCGTGGACCGCGAGCGGCTCGACGAGGTGGGCGTCCTGGCCAACCCCGGCGACTACCACACCCCCAAGCTGCCCGGGTTGGGCGACGTGGACTGGGGCCGGTTCTTCTCGGTGCTGACCGACATCGGATATGACGGCCCGGTCTGCGTCGAGGTCGAGGACCGTGCCTACGAGAGGTCGCGCCGCAGGCGCCAGGCCGCCCTGAAGCAGAGCGCAGCGTTCCTCCGCCAGTTCATCGCGTAAGGAGCGTGCCGCAGTGGAGCCGGTCTACGCCAGCGTTGACCTGGGCGGCACGAACATCGCCTGCGCGCTGGCCGGCGGCGATGGCCGCCTCGTGTGCGAGAAGACCGTCCCCACGCGCTCCCACGAGGGGCCCGAGGCGGTCCTGGACCGCATGGCCGATCTCGTAAACGAACTGAGCGCAACCGCCGGCTGCAAGCCGGAGGCGCGCGGGTTGGGCGTGCCGGGACTGGCCGACCGGAGGGCGGGCAAGATCAGGTTCCTGCCGAACCTGCCGACCAACTGGCGCGAGGTGCCCGTCCGGGACATCCTTGCCCCGAAAGTCGGCTGCCCCGTCTACCTGCTCAACGACGTGCGGATGGCGACGTTGGGGGAATTGACCTTCGGCCACGGCCGCACGGCGCAGACGATGGCGTTCTTCGCCCTGGGGACCGGCATCGGCGGCGGCATCGCCGTTGACGGTAAGCTGCGCCTCGGCCCGCTGGGCGCGGCGGGCGAACTCGGCCACCAGACTATCATCCCCGATGGCCCCCGCTGCGGCTGCGGGAACCGCGGGTGCCTGGAAGCACTGGCCAGCGGGCCGGCCATCACGGCCGAGGGCGTGCGGCTGGTCAAGATCGGCCAGGCGCCGCATCTCCATGAACTGACCGGCGGCGATATGTCGAGGATAACGCCGAAGGAGATGGCGGCCGCCGCCGAAGCCGGGGACGAAGCCATCCGGGATGCCATCGTCAGGGCCGCCGGATACCTCGGCATCGGCGTCGCGAACGTGGTCACCGTCCTTCACCCGGACCTGGTGGTGCTGGGCGGCGGCGTGGCGCAGATCGGGGAGCTGCTGTTCGATACCGTGAGGGAGTGCGTCCGCGAGCGGGTGCGGATGTTCCCGACCGACGACGTGCGGATAGAGCCGTCCCTTCTCGGCGACAAGGCCGGCACGCTGGGCGGCATCGCGCTGGCCATGAAGGGCGGGCTGCTCTGAGCGGTACCGGCAGTGGCCGCTGTGGAGGCAAGGAACTCGAGCACGAGAGCGAGAGCGAGAGCGAGAAGGAGAAGGAGCACGAGAACGAGAACGAGTTGAGCGAGGCCGTTCCCGTGTCAATGCGACGTTCAATGAAGGTGGGCAGGAACATGGACTACA
>JAUVVP010000331.1 GCA_030604585.1 Planctomycetota bacterium
ACAACGCCGAGCCGATCACGAGCCGCACGGCGACGTAAGCCGCCGCCCCCGCCGCGACCACCCGCCAGGCCCTCGCGACGGTGCGCCAGTCCGTGCGGCGAAGCCCCAGGAGGCCCGCCGGCGACTGACGCGCCCCGCTCCAGACCCGCACCAGCACGTAGATCAGGATGAGCACGGCCACGTCGCTCGCCGCCGTGGCCTTCATCTGGACGGCAAGGTCGTCAGGCTTCACCCCGAAAAGGGCGCCGACCACCAGTTGAAGCAGCACGCAGCCGGCGAAGGCGCCGATGCCCTCGGGCACGCCCCACGGGACCTGTGGCAGGGCGGGCGGCCGAAGGGCGACGTCCCGCCGTTCCAGCTCACGGCTATCGTGCGCTCCGCTCACGCCTTCCCCTACCTGCAGCTAACCCAGACCTTGCGCGAGCGCGGCCCGTCGAACTCGCAGAAGTAGATGCCCTGCCACGTGCCGAGGGCCAGCCGGCCGCCTTCGACGGGCACCATGCAGGAGCAGCCGACCAGGCTGGACTTCAGGTGGGCGGCGCTGTTGCCTTCCAGGTGCGTGTAGCCGTCCTCGAACGGCACGATCTTGTTCAGCTCCATCAGCATGTCTCTCGTGACGGACGGATCGGCATTCTCATTGATGGTGACGCCGGCCGTCGTGTGGGGCACGAAGACCATGCAGAGGCCGTCGTCGCAGCCGCTCTCGGCGACCGCTTCCCGCACCTGTGAGGTGATGTCCATCATCTGCGTGCGAGAGCCGGTCCTTACGCTGAAAGTATGCATGCACAAGGGCCTCCCGGTAATCAGTCGGATGGGGCGTCAGGGATTGCGGAAAGCGCCCTCCCGTTGCGCAGCGCGGCAGAGCGGCTTATATCAGATACGCTGCGCGGAATCAACCCGGGCCGGGCGGCGCGGCGCTTCTGCTTGACTCTGCCGCTCGCCCCGACGGACAATGTCCGGCGTGAGCCGTCCTGACGCACATTCGGAGCGGGGGCCGATCCTGGTGAGCGCCTGCCTGCTGGGGCTGCCCACGCGCCACGACGGAGGGCACTGCCGGCGTGCCGCGGTCATGGAGATGGCGCAACAGAGGCAACTGATACCGGTCTGTCCGGAGCAGCTCGGCGGACTGCCGACGCCCCGGGAAGCGGCCGAGATAGCGAGCGGCGCCGGGGCCGACGTCCTGGACGGCCGTTCGCGCGTCGTCAACCGCCAGGGCGAGGACGTGACGAGCCGTTTCCTGCGCGGGGCCCGGATCGTGGCTGACCTGGCGCAACTCCTCGGCGCGCGGCAGGCCGTGTTCAAGGAAGGCAGTCCCTCCTGCGGCGTCACGCGCATCAGGCAAGCGGGCAGCGACGTTGGCGGGAGCGGCGTGACAGCGGCCCTTCTGCGGCGGGAAGGAATCCAACTTGACGGGATCGAGTAAGGACGCCGGTTATATCATCGAGCCGTCTGCGCCCGAGAAGAAAGCAGGACCGCTGCGCCGCCTCTACGACTGGACGATTCATTGGGCAAAGACGCCGTACGCAGCCTGGGCGCTGTTCGTCCTCGCCTTCGCGGAGGCCTCCTTCTTCCCGATTCCCCCCGACGTTCTGCTCATTGCCATGGCGCTGGCGGCCCCGAGCAAGTCGTTCCGTTACGCGGCCATCTGCCTGGCAGGATCGGTCCTCGGTGGGTGCCTAGGCTACGCCATCGGCCTGTTCTTCTTCGATCAGGTCGCCGAGCCGATACTGTCCTTCTACGGCTACCTTGACCGCTTCCATCAGCTCAGCGTGCGGTTCGGCCAGCATGGTTTCCTCTTCATCTTCATTGCTGCCCTGACGCCGATCCCTTACAAGGTTTTCACGATAACGGCCGGCTTCTGCCACGCCGATGTGCCGTTGCGCGTGTTGATTGCCGCCTCGGTGGTCGGACGCGGGCTCCGCTTCTTCGCGGTCGGCGCCCTATTCATGCTTTTCGGAAGACCCATCAAGCGGTTCATTGACAGGTACTTCAACCTGCTCACCGTCACCTTCGTCGTGCTGTTGGTGCTCGGGTTCCTCTGTGTTAGACTGTTCGCCGGCGACGCCGGGCGGCAAGAGCCCCCAGCAGAGGGGGTCACGCCTGCCGAAGCAGTCTTGCCGAGCGAAGGCGCCCGGTGAACGGCCGGCAGCCTGGGAGCAGGAGCCATGCTATCGGACAATGCGCGCAAGACGCTGCTCGACATAGCCCGCCGGACCGTTGATGCCGTCGTCAGGGGCGAACCGGCGCCTGAGTTCGACATCCAGGATCCGGAGCTTTGCGCTCGGCAGGGGGCGTTCGTAACCCTTCGCACGCATGGGAATCTGCGGGGCTGCATCGGGCGCTTCGTGGCCGAGGGGCCATTGTGGCAGATCGTGCGCGAGATGGCAGTCTCATCCGCCCGCGAGGACCCGCGCTTCTTCGGCATGCAACTGAGGCCCGAGGAGCTGTCGGACCTGCACATCGAGATCTCCGTCCTCTCGCCGCTCAGGCGCATCCGCGACCCGATGGAAGAGGTCGAGCTGGGCAAGCACGGCATCTACATCAAGCAGGGGTTCAGCAGCGGGTGCTTCCTGCCCCAGGTGGCGACCGAAACCGGCTGGACGAAGGAGCAGTTCCTCAGCCACTGCTGCGCGGGCAAGGCGGGCCTCCCGCCTCAGGCGTGGAAGGACCCGCGGACCGAGGTCTCCGTCTTCACCGCCGAGATCATCGAAGAGGCGTGAACCGCGCAGTTGCCGTCCACTCCCGCCGATGGCGTCCGTCGCACCCGGACGCGACTCCGGTCAGCAAGGGGCCACGCGGGAGGTCCCTGTTTCTCGAGGGCACCGGAATGTGAGCCGACAGGTGCAGCGTGGAGGTTGCACCGGTGCAATGATGCGATTGCACCTGCGGGCCATAGGGCCGCTTGGGCGCGCCGTGGCGCCGTTGCCGTAAGGCCTGCGGAGCGCATCTCTTACCGGGCATTCCGCCCTTCGCCCAGGTACCGAGCCGACCTGTGGAACGGCATTTGTAGGGGGTAAGGGCGAAACGAGGGAGCGGGCATGAAGACCGTCAGCATAGTCCTGCCGGCGTATAGATGGCGGCGCGGGTTGCGCGCCACTATCGGGCGCCTGAGCCGGCAGGCCAGGCCGCTGCCGTGGCGGGCCGAGATCCTGGTAGTCCTGTCCCCCGGGGTGAGGCTCAGCCCGGCCGCGCTCGACACGGGGAGCCGATTCGTCGAGGTGCGCGTGCTGGAGGCGGGGGCCGCAGAGGCCGATGTGCGTCTTATCAGGACCGGGGTCCTGGCTTCGGCCGGTGACTTTGTGCTGGTGCTCGGAGCGGACTGCTCGGTGCCGTTGGCCGAGTTGAACAAGCTGATGCCGCACTTCCAGCGGGGAGCACACGTCGTGATCGGTTCGCGCTACCTCGGCCCGGGCGCCGGACGAAAGCACCCCTGGCACAGGCGCCTTGGCCATGCGCTGGTGAACTTCCTCGTGCAGCAAGTCCTGCTGACGGACATTCGTGACAGCCGGTGCGGGTTCAAGTGCTTCAGAGGGCCCGTCGCGCGCCAGGTCTATTCCATGGTGCAGGCCAGCGGGCCGGGCGCCGACCTGGAAGCACTGACCCTGGCCCGGCACTTGGGCTATACTGTGGTCGAAGTGCCCGTCCGCTGGCGGCCCCTGCGCAGGCGGTCGGCCGTGCGCTTCAGAGACGCCTGCCGCTTCCTGATGAGCCTGTTGCGGATCCGCTGGCGCACCCTCGGGTGGCGTTGCGCCGCCGAACAGGCGGTCTGAACGGGAGAACAAACACAATGAACCTCAGGAAGCACTGCCCCACTCTGGCTACTTTGGGCAATGCAGCGGCCGG
>JAUVVP010000025.1 GCA_030604585.1 Planctomycetota bacterium
ATCGTGGCGCTGACTTCCGCTATGTCCCCCACCAGGAAGCGGGCCATGTCCGTGATGTGCGCGCCGAGGTCGCCGAGCGCGCCGGTGCCGGCGTACTCTTTTTTCATCCGCCAGACCAGCGGGAAGGCGGGATCCATAATCCAGTCCTGCAGGTAGACGGCGCGGAAGTGGCGGATCTCGCCGATCTCGCCGGCCTCGATCATCTGCTTGGCGAGCTGCACGGCGGGGGCCTGGCGATAGGTGAACCCGCACAGTGCCTTGACGCCGGCCGCTTCGACGGCCTCGGTCATGGCGCGGGTCTGGGCCAGGTCGTTGGCCAGGGGCTTCTCGCAGATGATGTCCTTGCCGGCTTTCGCTGCTGCCTCAGCCTGCTCGGGGTGGACGAAGTTCGGCGTGCTGATGTCCACCAGGTCAATGTCATCCCGCTCGACCATCTTACGCCAGTCGGTCTCGTACTCCTGCCAGCCGTACTGGGCGGCCGTGGACTTTACGATCTCCTCGGGCTCGGTGCCGCAGATGCATTTCATGACCACGGTGGCCGGCGGGCCCCACATCGAGTTGACGTTGCGATACCCGAAGCTGTGGGCCTTGCCCATAAAGCCACAGCCGATCATGCCGACGTTCACCACCTTCTTCTCAGCCATAAAGCGGCTCCTTTCTGCCCCTTGCGTGCCGTGCGGAACGGATATGGGCCGTCTCTTCAGTCGGTCCCCGCAGCCCCTGCCGCCGGGGTTCCCCTTTTAGCGCAGACAAAGTGAAAAATCAAGGCCAAAGCCCAAAGCGGCAGGGGCCCTCCTTCGCCGAGGCCACGGAGCGCCGCACGGGCGGCGGGCCGGCCGCGGGCGAATTGACACGGTGAGGGGCAGGCCTTATGCTAACGGCACGGCCCCTTACTATCCGACCTCTCCTATGCAGACGGCCGATGGACAGACCCTCCCGAACGCCCGTGATGAGGCAGTACCTGGCGTTCAAGAAGAAGCACCAGGACGCCATACTGCTCTTCCGCATGGGCGACTTCTACGAGGTGTTCTTCGACGACGCCAAGGTCTGCGCCAGGGACCTGGGGCTCGCCCTGACCAGCCGCGACAAGGGGCAGAACCCGGTCCCGATGGCCGGCTTCCCGCATCACGCCGCCCAGACCTACATCAAGCGCCTCATCCGCGCCGGCCACCGCGTGGCCATCTGCGAACAGGTTCAGGACCCCGCCGAAGCCACAGGGCTGGTAAAGCGGGATGTCACCCGCGTCATCACGGCCGGCACGCTGACCGAGGAGCAGATACTCGACAGCCGGTCGAACAACTTCCTGGCGGCCGTCGCGCTGGGCGATTCGCTGGTCGGGCTGGCCTGGGTGGACCTCTCCACGGGCAAGTTCGAGGTGCAGGAGGTCCAGCGGGGGTCATTGGCCGACAGCCTGGAGCGCATCCAGCCCGCCGAGTGCCTGCTGCCCCAGACGGAGGCCGCAGCCGGGGAGGACGGCCATCCGGCCTTGCCGCACCTGCCCGCCAACTGCCTGGTGACGCGGCGCCCGCCGTGGGAATTCGCCCGGGATGAGGGCCACCGGCGGCTCACGCGCCACTTCGGCACCAACACCCTCGAAGGCTTCGGCTGCGAAGGCATGGGGCCGGCCCTGGGCGCGGCCGGCGCCCTGGTCGGCTACCTGGAGGAGACGCAGAAGACGGCCATCGGCCACATCCGCAAGATCGATCCCTTTGCCGCCGACCGCTACCTGAACCTCGACAGCACCACGCAGCGCAGCCTTGAGCTGATCCAGACCATGCGTGGGGCCGGCCGCGAGGGAAGCCTACTGCACGTGCTCGACCGCACGGCCACGCCGATGGGCGCGCGGCTGCTGAGGGGCTGGATCCTGACGCCGCTGCGGGAGCGGGAAGAGATCGAACGCCGGCTGGACGCCGTCGGGGAGCTGTTCGCCGCCCGGCGGCGCAGGCAGGACGTTGCCAACGGCCTGAAGAGCATCTACGACATCGAGCGGCTGACGGCGAAGATCTACTGCGGCCGGGCGAACGCCCGTGATATGGCGGCGCTGCGGCATTCGCTGTCCCGCCTGCCGGAGCTGAAGGAATGCCTGGCCGAGGGCGGGGCCGCCCTGTTGGGCGAACTTCGCGAGGCCATTGACCCCGTGCCCGAGGTGGAAGGGCTGATCGCCACCGCCATCAAGGCGGACCCGCCGGCCGTCATCACCGAAGGCGGCATCATCCGGGACGGATTCAGCCCCGAGCTGGACGAGCTGCGCCGCGTCGCCCGCGAGGGCAGGAACTGGATAGCCGGCTTCGAAGCCAGGGAGGCCGCCCGCACCGGCATCCCGTCCCTGAAGGTCGGCTTCAACAGGGTGTTCGGCTACTACATCGAGGTGACCAACACGCACAGGGACAAGGTCCCCTCCGCCTACGTGCGCAAGCAGACCCTGAAGAACGCCGAGCGCTACATCACGCCCGACCTGAAGGAGTGGGAGTCGAAGGTGCTCGGCGCCGGCGAGCGGGCCAAGGAACTGGAGTATGACCTGTTCCAGCAGGTCCGCCAGGAGGTCAGCACCTACACCGACCGGCTCCAGGCGACGGCGGAGGCACTGGCCGTCCTCGACGTGCTGGCCTCGCTGGGCACGGTGGCCGCCGAGGCCGGCTACGTGCGGCCCCGCATCACCGACGACCGCGCCCTGCGCATCAGCGACGGACGGCATCCGGTGCTGGAGCAGTTGCTCGACGAGGAGTTCGTGCCCAACGACATCGAGATGGAGGGCCGGGACGTCGGGCTCTTCGTCATCACCGGTCCGAACATGTCGGGCAAGAGCGTCTACATCCGCCAGACGGCCCTGCTCGTGCTGATGGCCCAGATGGGCTCGTTCGTGCCGGCGCGGGAGGCGACCATCGGGCTGGTTGACCGCATCTTCACGCGCGTAGGCGCCAGCGATGAGCAGCGCCGGGGGCAGAGCACCTTCATGGTCGAGATGATCGAGGTGGCCAACATCCTCAACAACGCCACCGACCGCAGCCTGATCATCCTCGACGAGGTCGGCCGCGGCACGAGCACCTTCGACGGCGTCAGCATCGCATGGGCCACCGCCGAGTACATCCACGACCGGATCGGCGCCCGCACGCTCTTCGCCACGCATTACCACGAGTTGGCCCAGCTCGCCCACACCCTCGACGGCGTGCGCAACCTGAACGTGGCCGTGCGCGAGTGGCAGGGCGAGGTGGTGTTCCTGCACCGGGTCGTGCCGGGGGCCACCGACCGCAGCTACGGCATCCACGTGGCGAAGCTGGCCGGCGTGCCACAGGAGGTCCTGGAGCGCTCGCGCGACATCCTGACCCACCTGGAGGAGAACGCCGTCGGGCCGAACGACGAGCCGCGCTTCGTGCCGAAGCAGCCGCCGGCCGGCGGGCGGGGGACATCCCGCGGGAGGCCGCGCCCCCAGGCCCTCCAGGTTCCCCTGTTCAAGCCCCTCGACGCCCAGGTGAAGCAGGAGCTGCTCGGGCTGGACCCCGACAGCCTGACGCCCCTGGAGGCCCTCAACAAGCTGACCGAGATCCTCCGGCGCCTCAAAGGCGAGACGGAGAACGGCAAGGAAGGTTAGACCCCGTTAAGGGGCTATTGCGAAACCCCGTTCGTGACGAGGACGAGCGAGAAGCCCGAGGGCAAGGCGGCAGGCGCAAAACGCCGGAAGCGTGGCTGAAGCCAAGTTGAGGACGTTTTGCGCCGACAACACAGCCATCGGGCTTCGCAGCCGGCCGCAGTAGATCCGGGTTTTGCAGTAGCCCCTAAGTCAGTTCCGTCACAGTTCGACGGAGCGGCCCTGCTGGATCGACTCCTGCTCCGCCTGGGCCAGCTTGATCGAGAAGGCGCTGGACTCGGGCATCACCATCGCCGGCACCTCGTCGTTCTCGATGCACCGGATGAAGTAGGCGATCTCCTCCTGGTAGCCGTCCTTCTGCGGCAGTTCGGGGTGATGTGCGCCCTGGTCGGTGATCTCCATCAGGCCGTGGCTCTCGGAGGTGCTGAAGCGCAGGCAGCCCTTCTCGAAGGCGGCCATGTAGTGGGCCTCGAAGCCGAATCCGGTCGGCAGCGTCATGTTGGCGCCGGCGCGCACGGCCATCTTGTCGTCGTAGACGTACTCGGTGTCCACCACGTCGTAGCCGCCGGAGGGCCCGATGGCCCCGGTCGAGCAGACGGCGCGCGGCCGACCCAGCAGGTAATGGACGAAGTCCGCGTCGTGGACGTGCAGGTCGAGCAGGAAGCCGCCGCTCCTGGTGTGATCGAGGAGCCAGTTCTCCCACGACCACAGCGGCGGGTTGCCACCGCGCCACAAGGAGAGCTGGAGCAGTCGCCCGAACCGGCCTGACTCGACCGTCTCATTCAGGTACTCGTAGGCGGGGAAGAAGCGCACGCACTGGCCGACCATAAACTTGCCGGGCGCGCCCTCGGCGACCTTCAGCACCTCCTCGCATTCCCCGTAGGTGAGCGCCATCGGCTTCTCGCACAGCACGTGTTTGCCGGCCTCCAGGGCCTTCTTGCAGAACTCGGGGTGCAGGAAGGTCGGCAGGCAGACGTCCACCAGGTCCACCTCGGCGTCGTTGATCAGGTCGTTGGGGTTGGTGTAGAGCCTGTGCTTGTCGGGGTCAATGGTGGCGCCACCTTCGCCGATGTTGATCTTCAGGGAGCTTTCGCCGGGCTGGAGCCTTTCCTCCTGTATGTCCGCGATCGCCACCACCTCGGCGCCGTGCAGCGCCTGATAGCACCCGAAATGCATGTTCCCCATGCCGCCCAGGCCGATAATGCCCACTCTGATCATGGCAGTCTCCTCCTCAGAGAGACGCTTGCGCCGGTTTGGTCTTGCCGCATCAGGACTTCTGAAGTATTGTATGCAAAACGGGGGTGCTTGCAAGAGGCGGGCCGGCCGCCGGCATTGTTGTCGCATCGCACGTCACTCGAGTGAGGACACCGGAGCCTTGGGAGCAGGCGCGGGGCTGTTCCGGTTTCATAGGGCGGTGATCTCGCGCGACCGGCGCGGGCCGCTGCTGACACTGGCGCGGGGAGGCCTGCGCCTCGCAGCGCTCGGCTACGGCCTGGGGGTGAGGGCGAGGAACGGCCTCTACCGCCTCGGACTACGCAGGCCCCGCCGGGCCGAAGTGCCCGTCATCAGCGTCGGCAACATAACCGCAGGCGGGACGGGCAAGACGCCCTTCGTCGCCTGGCTGGCCCGGCTGCTGGTCATCCGCAAGATGCGGCCCGTCATCCTCTCGCGCGGCTACGGGCGGCACGAGGGGCTGGGAGTTGACGACGAGAACCTGATGCTGGAGCGCCTGGCCGGCCACACGCCCGTCGTCGTGGACCCCGACAGGGCCCGAGGCGCCGAGAAAGCCGTCCGCGACCACGGGGCTGACGTGCTCATCCTGGACGACGGGTTCCAGCACCGCCGCATCGCCCGCGATCTGGACGTCGTCCTCATTGACGCCGTCTGGCCCTTTGGAGCGGGCCACCTGCTCCCGCGCGGACTGCTCAGGGAACCGCTGAAGGAGCTGCGGCGGGCCGGCCTCTTCCTTATCACCCGCGCCGACCTGGTGGCGGCCGCTCCGCTCGACCGCATCAGAAAGAGGCTCCACGAGCTGGGGCGCGGCGTCCCCATCGCCTGCTGCCGGACCGTCCCCGGCGGCCTGCGACCACTCGGGACCGACGGGGCGGGCGCCCTGGAGCCGGAGGCACTCAAGGACGGCCGGTGGGCGGCCTTCTGCGGCATCGGCAACCCGGAGGGATTCCGGCTCACGCTCCGAAAAGCCGGCTGCGACCTGGAGTTCCTCTCAGTCTTCTCGGACCACGAGCGCTACAGCCGGCGCCAGGTAGAGCTGCTGCTGAGGCAGGCGGCCGAGGCCGGCTGCGACCGCGTCGTCACCACGGAGAAGGATGCCGTGAAGGTAGAGCGGCTGCTGCGTGGTCGCCCCACCCCTCCCATCTACGCCCTCCAGACGGGCCTGGACATCACAGAGGGGTCCGACGCCCTCGCCGCCGCCATCCTCCAGGCAGTCGCGAAAGGCCCCTGACGGCCGGGGCGGAGACAGGGAAGCGCCCCTCGCCGCAGAGAACGTGAACCTTCCGCCCGGCTGGACCGCCTCTTAGAGTGAAACCCATGAGCGCACAGCACACATCTACCGACTCCGTGCTGGCCAGGCGCAGCGCGGAAGGCGACGCGGCGGCTTTCGTAGAGCTGGTGCACCGCCACGAGTATGCGCTGGCCGCCTTGATACGCTACCAGGTCGAGGACGCGCACGAGGCGGAGGACGTGCTCCAGGAGACGCTGCTTCGGGCCTGGGTGGGCATAGGACAGTTGCGGGACCCCGCGAAGGTCCGGCCGTGGCTGCTCCAGGTGGCGCGCAACCGGTGCTGGGACTTTCACCGGTCGCCTCAGCGCCGGCAGCGGCCGATGGCGGAGCACGAACTGGCCGTCCGCCTGAACCGGCACGGCCGCGCCCTGGCGGATGCACACGAGAGGGCCGGGGAACTGGCCGACGCTCTCGCGAGCGTGCCCGAACCCGAGGGCCGCGTCGCGAAGCTGTTCTATGCGCAAGGGCTCACCATAGCTGAGATCAGCAGGCGGCGCCGGTCTCCCGAAGGCACCGTCAAGCGGCGTCTCTTCGACGCGCGTCGGCACATGCGGGAGACCCTGGGGCTGCCGCCTCCAAGGACACGGAAGGAGAGAGAGGATGCATAAGCGAAGAGCAGGGGCGAAGGCCCAGCCGTTCCCGCTGCGACGGCCGGAGATCAGCATCAAGCCGAGCCGTGCCCGGTCGTTCACAGTGGATTACCGGGAGGTGTTCGGGTGGTTCGCCGTACCCGAAGTCGGCGACCGCACCATGTGGTGCATCTACGATCCCCCGGACTGGCGGCTGACCAGCGTCACCGACACACGCTCCGTCCGGCCAGCGCAGGTTCACGGGCTGGAATGCGTCGAGATGGAACTGGACGACTGGAATCCCAATGAGGGGTGGAAGCTGCGCACGTGGATGATGTTCGCGCGGCTGGGCCGAGAGCGCGGCCAGTACGTGGCCAACATGCGCGTGGTGGACGGCAAGCGGCGGCTCTACACGTTCCTGGACGAAGGCTTCGACGAGGACTGGGGGGATTGGCCGCGGAAGCTTCAGGACACGGGCAGGCTGGCGTCCCGGCCGGACGGTTCATACAGGGTCAAAGCGGCCCGCGGGCCAGGCCCGGATCAGACCTTGGCAGCCGGCATCTTTCGGGTGAAGGTGGGCGACAGGTCGTTCACCTGCTTGCGGGGCCTTGGCTTTGCGCGCGAGCCATCAGAGTGGGACACGCTCTACGAGTTCTACGTCACCCGGCGCGGCAGGACGATCCTCGGCAGACGCTATAACGGCCGACTGTGGCATACGAAGCCCGGCGACGCTTGGGCAGATAAGCCATGGGACGAGCGCTTCCCCGACCACAACCGCATCGTCATCAACGGCGTCACCTACGTGCACTGGTACGACTGCCTGAGCCACCTGGCCTGCGGAATCGACCCGCAGGCCCGGGCCGGATAACACGACTGAGGGCACCGAGGCGGCGGCCTATCCTCCCGCAAAACAGGCCGTCACCTCGAAGTAGCGCTTGAAGAAGCGCTCGGCGTTGACGGCGGCGCCCACGCGGTGGGGGCCCTCCGTCTCTTGCTCGAAGAGCGTCACGCCGTAGGCGTCCTTCCTCTCCAGCTCCATCCTCACGCGGCCGGTGCGGTAGGTGCACAGGTCCGGCTCGAAGACGCAGGCGGCGGCCAGCGGGTCGTGGAAGGTGATCTGCTCGGCATGGCCGAACCAGACCTCGGCCATCTCTTTGACCACCTCGAACGGGCCGCCCTGGAACCGCCGGCGGCACTCGTCGGGCGGCAGCGTGCACTTCAGCGTTACGTCCAGGCCGTAGGCCGTCAGCTGCGGCACCTGCGCGCCGAACACCAGGGCGCTGGCGAGCGGGTCGCCGGAGGTGTTCCATTCGCCCTGGTCACCGGGGAAGTAGTAGCCGCCCATCATCACCAGCCGCTTCAGCATGGCGGGCACCTCGGGGTCCACGGCGAAGAGCAGGCCGACGTTCGTCAGAGGCCCGATAGTGAGCAAGGTGACCTCCCCCGGGCGGCTTCGGATGGTCCGGCGGAGGAACCCGACCGCTTCGTAGGCCGCGAAATCGTCCCGGTGCGCCCAGCGGGTCAGCACCTCGGCCTGGGGGGCCTGGGGTTGCTTCTGCTCGTAGAGCAGCGGCACGTCGCAGCCGCTGAAGATGGGCACGTCCTCCCGGCCGGCGGCCCGGCATAGGGCGTCGGCCAGCATGGCCCGCTCGCGCGGCCGGCCCGTGACGGTCGTCACGCCCAGCAGCTCGCATCGCGGCTCGGCCAGCAGGTAGGTCAGGCAGACGGCGTCATCAATGTCCGAACCGATGTCGGTATCCAGCAGCAGGGGCATCTGCTCGTCCATCTGCGTTCCCCCTCTCTCTGTTGAACTCGCGCCTTGCCGGCGGCGCCGGCCGGGCTTGACATATACCACAGCCCGCTGGCAGAATAAAGGGGAAGGGGCGGCCCTATCAGCTCTGAGAGACATCTGAGCTGGGGTCGGCTTCTCTCTGCGGGCATTCCCATTGCGTCTCCCGGCGGCCGACGCGCCGGCTGTCTTGGTTGGCTCTCGTTTTTCGACCGATGCCATGAGCGCGAAGTATCGAGCGTGGTTCCAGTGCTTCGCCGGCTGCGACGAGACTTACGAGCTGGACGAGATCATCTACAAATGCCGCCGGTGCGGGAGCCTGCTGGAGGTGCGTCACGACATGGAGGCCCTGGCCGAGCGGAGCGCCCAGCAGTGGAAACAGCTCTTCGCAGAGCGCTGGCGCGCGCCGTCCGGCCCGCTTGGCAGCGGCGTGTGGGGCAAGAAGGAATGGGTCTGCCCGCGCGTGGAGGACCGGAACATCGTGAGCCTGGGGGAGGGCACAACGCCCCTGCTGCGGGTGGAGAGCTTCGGCCGCCGCATCGGCGTGCCCGACGTGCACGTGAAGCTGTGCGGCAACTCCCACACCGGGTCGTTCAAGGACCTGGGGCTGACGGTGCTGGTGAGCATGGTGCAGCAGATGCGGGCGGAGGGCATGGACGTGCCGGCTGTGGCCTGCGCCTCTACCGGCGACACCTCGGCCGCCCTGGCCGCCTACTGCGCCCGGGCCGGCATCCAGGCGGTCGTCTTCCTGCCGCACGAGAAGATCAGCCCCTCGCAGCTCGTCCAGCCCGTGGCCAACGGCGCACTGACCCTGGCGCTCGACACCGACTTCGACGGCTGCATGGAGCTGGTGCAGCAGGTGTGCAGCCGGAACGACATCTACCTGGCCAACTCGATGAACAGCCTGCGCATCGAGGGCCAGAAGACGGTCTCGGTCGAGATATGCCAGCAGTTGGGCTGGCAGGTGCCGGACTGGGTGGTGATCCCCGGCGGCAACCTGGGCAACGTGAGCGCCCTGGGGCTGGGGTTCGAGATGATGCACCGGCTCGGCTTGATAGACCGCCTGCCGCGCATCTGCTGCGCCCAGAGCACCGAGGCCAATCCGCTCTACCTGAGCTACCTGAAGGACTTCGAGAGCTTCGAGCCCCAGACCGCTCGCAAGACCCTGGCCACGGCCATCCAGATCGGCAACCCGGTCAGCGTCTGGAAAGCCATCAAGACGCTGAAGGACTTCGGCGGGATGGCCGAGCAGGCGACCGAGGATGAGCTGGCCGACGCCTGCGCCCAGGCGGACCTGAGCGGCCTGTTCACCGATCCGCACACGGGCGTGGCCCTGGCCGCGCTGATCAAGCTGGCAGAGCGGGGCGACATCACCTCGAAGGACCGGGTGGTGGTCATCTCAACCGCCCACGGGCTGAAGTTCCCCCAGTTCAAGATCGACTACCACTGGCAGAAGCTCTCCGCAGTGCGCAGCCGCCACGCCAACGCGCCGGTGGAGCTGCCGGCCGAGTACGATCCGGTCGTTTCGGCCATCTTCGAGCGCGTCCGCGGCTGAAGCGGCCCCGGGCGTTTCTCAGCCGGCCATCTGGCTTCATCGCAAATGGCCGCTCCGGCCCTTACAATTGACAATGGCCGGGCGCCCACCATATGATACTGTGCTTAGGGATATCGGACGGGCCTCATGGGGAGGGAGGTGTTTTCGGTCGTGATCGGCAATGTTCGCCACGAGAACGGCGTCACGCTAGTGGAGATCACGGGGCGTTTCGACGCGGTCTCGGCTCCCGAGATCAAGTCGGACCTGCACAGCTTGATAGAGGGCGGCAGCACCAGGCTGGTGGTCAACCTCGAGAAGATGGATTTCATAGACAGCGCGGGCCTGGGCGTGCTGGTGAGCTGCCTGAGGAGGACGGCCGCCGAGGGCGGTGACCTGCGCCTGGCCGAGGTGCCCCCCTTCTGTCGGTCCATATTCGAACTGACTCGCCTGACGCGCGTCTTCGAGGTCACCGAGTCGGTAGAGCAGGCCGTCAGCGCCGTCGCGCAGGCGGACGAGAGCTGAGGGCAAGGGGTCTTCCTTTCCCGGCGGGTCCAGTTCGCGGCTTGCCCGTTGTGACCTACAGAGGGGTGGATGGGCGAGGCACAGAGAATCCTGATCGTTGACGACGAGCCGCACATCCTCCGCTCGCTGGGGTTCGTCCTTTCCCGGGCCGGCTACGATGTGCTGGAGGCGCGCAGCGGCATAGAAGCGCTCGAGATGGTCGAGCAGGAGCGCCCCGATCTGGTCTTCCTTGACATCATGATGCCGCAACTGGACGGCTATGAGGTCTGCCGCAAGATCAAGTCGTCCGACTCCCTCTCGGGCATCTACGTCATCCTGCTGACCGCCAAGGGCCAGGAGGACGACCGGC
>JAUVVP010000387.1 GCA_030604585.1 Planctomycetota bacterium
CCTGCGGAACCGGCCCGCCTGCCTGAGGCCGGGGATGGCCGCGATGAGCCGCGCCCGGTTCGTCAAAGAGGCCCTCGTCGCGCTGGCGTTCCTGCTCGCCACGGGGGTCGCCCTCTATGGGGTTGCCAACTACATGCCGGGCGGGCTGGCCCGGTACCGGGACCTGGTCCTGATGACGGTCGTGCTGGCGGCCGTTCTGTTCTACGCGCTGCAACTGTGGCAGCGCAGCCGCGGCCGCCCGGGGACGATGGCGCGGTTTGCGGTCCTGGCCGTGCCGCTGCTCATCAGCACCTTCTTCGCCGCATACCGCAACGTGGTCACCTTCTACTTCCAGTCCTTTACGGCGCGCGGCGTGTTCTCCGACCTCGAGGGCGCGCGCAAGATAGCCAACTTCCCCATCGAACTGGTGGCACTGGCCCTCTCGGTGGCGATGCTGCCCTACCTGTGCGAGTTGGCCAGCAAGAAGGACCACGCCCTGCTGGGCGATATCGTGACAAAAGCCCTAAGGATGCTGGCCGTCGGGTTCGTCCCGCTCACTGTGATGACCCTTATCCTGGCCGAGCCGGTCTGCCGGCTGGTGCTGGACCGCGGGGACCGCTCCCTGGTCCACATCGAGTACACGGTCCGTGCGCTTCGGTTCTTCGCCTTTGCGCTGCTGGTCTACGCGGCCGAGCGCGTGATCATGCAGGCCTATTTCAGCCTTCAGAGGATGTGGACCCCCGCCCTGCTCGGCATTGCGGCCACCTTCTTTCAGGTTGCGTTCCTGGCGGTCCCCATCTACTGGCTCGGGTGGGACTATCCGGTGCACGTCTTCGTGCTGGTGGCGCTGGCGTATCCGGTCAGCAGGATTGCCAAGATCCTGCTGCTCGTGCTCATTCTCAGGCGGCACCTGCCGGTGCTGCCGGCCGGGCCATCGGCCGCGTTTGCCCTGAAGCTCGTCGTGCTGAGCGCCGCCGTCGGGGTGGCCGGCTACCTCGTCCTGCGGTGGACGGAGCGGGCCGTGCCCTACGAGCAGTACCGCCAGCACAAGGTGGTCGTGGACAGCTTCGACGTGCAGCCCCACACGTGGTTCTCCGTCAATGCTGACGAGGTGCGCATCCAACCCGCGCCGGGCGACTCGAGGCAGGGGGCCGCCGTCGCCATGGACTACAGGCGGCACGGGCGGATCACGCCCGAGCTTACGCGCCGCTTCGACGGCCTGCGCACGGGCGAGGCGCGCCGCCTCTCCTTTGCCGAATACACGGACAGGGATATGGGCACGCTGTTCGTGATGGTCAAGTACCGCGACGGCCGGGTGGAGGGACTCGGGATAGAGGGCACAAAGACGGCCCGCGGAAGGCGCTGGCGCACGCATTCGATGGACCTGGCCGGCGGGGAGATTGACCGCGTGAGCTGGAGCGAGATCAGCCCCGCCGCCGCCGGGGCCAACACGCTGTTCGTGGACGACGTGAGGCTGACGGACGCCGAGGGCCGGGTCCTGTTTGCCGAGGACTTCGACCACAACGGATGGGAGGGCGCCGCCGGGACCAGGTGGCTGGAGGCCACCTCGGGCCAGCGCCACTCTGCGGGGTATGGCCTGCGGCTCCCTGACGGTGCCGCGCCGGCGAGGAAGGAGCTGGCCGCCTACGAGTCGGCCGGCACGGACACGCTGCGCTGCCGCCTGCTCAACGACTCCGCCGAGGTGGCGCGAGTCCGGCTGGTCCTCACGTCACCCCGAGGCCCCGCAAGCCGCTCCGTCGCGCTTGAGCCCGGCAAGTGGCAGACGACCGAACTCTCCCGCCGGGACCTCGGCTGGGATGAGGAGACCTGGCAGGCGATATCCGCCGTTGAGGTCAGGGCCGAAGGCGAGCACGGCGACCTGTATCTGGACGACCTGACGTTCCGCCGGCCGCCGCAGGTCATGCGGTACGCGCTGGCGATGCTCGTGCACTGCACGCTGCCCTCGCTGGCCGGGCTGGCCGTCATGCTCGCCTGCCTGGTCCTGCTCAGGATCGAGGAGCTGGGCCACGTGGTGCAGTGGGTGAAGGCGCGGGGATGGCGGCGCGATGCCGTGGGCGGCGGGGAGGCGGCCGATGGCGACGCGTAGGGGAGGGGGCCGGCCGAAGGTGCTGATCGCCATGGAGGCGGTCGTGGCGGGGACGCTCCGGCACATCGAGTACTTGCTGGCCTACACGGACCCTGCGGAGTTCGACCTGCACCTGGCCGTCTCGGCGGAGCGGGACCCGGCCGCCCGCGAACGATTTGACGACTGGCGGCGCGCCGGGCGGCACGTCCATGAAATCCCGATGTGCAGGGAGATCGCCCCGTACCGCGACGCCGCGGCCTTCGGGCGGTTGCTGGCGCTGTGCCGCCGTGAGCGCTTCGACATCGTGCACACGCACTGCGCGAAGGCCGGCTTCCTGGCCCGCCCGGCCGCCCGCATCTGCGGCGCGAAGACGGTCCACACGCCGCACGTCTTCCCGTTCGGCAGGGGAGGGGGCGCAGGGGCGGAGTGCCTCTACGTGGGCCTGGAAAGGCTGGCCGCCCGATGGACGGACCGCATCGTGCTGCTGAGCCGCTATCAGCTCAACCAGCTCCTTCAGCACCGCCTGATGCCTCCCGAGCGTGCCGTCATCATTGCCAACGGGATCGAGCCCGACCGCTACCGGGGGCTGAATAAGGCCGATGCCAGGAAGGCGCTCGGCCTGGGCCGCAGGGACCCGGTCGCCCTGGCGGTTGGCAGGCTCTGCCGCCAGAAGGGGCAGGACGTGCTGCTGGGCGCCGCGGCCCTGCTGCGCGAGGCGGGCACGGCGCTGCGCGTCCTGGTGGTCGGCTCAGGGCCGTGGGAGGCACGGCTGCGGGAGCGGGTCGAGCGCGAGCGCCTGGGCTCCCTCGTGACCATGGTGGGCGAGGCGGCGGACCTCCGGCCCTACTATGCGGCCTGCGACCTTGTGGTGATGCCGTCGCGCTTTGAAGGGATGCCGTACGTGATCCTGGAGGCGAAGGCCGCCGGCCGGCCGGTTGCCGTCAGCCTGGTCAGCGGCATGGGGGAATTCGTCCGCCACGGGTGGGATGGGTTTCTGATCCCCCCGGGGAACGCGGAGGCCCTGGCCCGGGTGCTGCGCCGGCTTGCGCACGATCGGCGGGCGTTCAGCCGTGCCGGCCGCCGGGCCAGGGCCGGGTTCGGGCCGGACTGGGTTGCCCGGCGGTCCGTCAAGGGGCTCCACGGCGTCTACCGGGCCCTGCTGGCTTAAGGAGCTTCGCGCTGGCAGAAGAAACAGTCTTCGGAGAGTCGTCGTCGTCCCGCCAAACAGCCGGCGGGCAAGCCTCGTCG
>JAUVVP010000212.1 GCA_030604585.1 Planctomycetota bacterium
GACTTCAGCATCAGCCGACCTCCCTCCTGTGCTCAGCTTCTCCATCGAGCAGCCGGTGCCTTCCTGCCGCTGGCCGCGGCTGCCCTCGGCAGCACACATACCGAAGAAGGGCGGCACGAGGAAAGCATTCCTCGGGCCGCCCGTTGAGTCCGCCTCTTATTTGCTTCGGCCTACTGCTCCCCCAGTCCTTCGGTCCGGAGCAACAGGAGGACGTCATCGGCGCTGAGGCCGGCGGCGCTCAGCGCCTCGGCCGCGGCCTCCTTGAGGGCCTGCACGTCGCCGGCCAACGCCTCCGTCAGGACGGCAACCGCCTCCTCAGACGCGCCGCCTACGGTCCGTTTCAGCACGGCGGCTGCGGCGCGACAGGCGGCGACCCTCAGCTTTTCAGACCCCTCTCCCGCCACGAGCCGGCTCAGGGGGTCAACGGTCTGCCCCGAGCCGAACGCCGCCAGCGAACCCACGGCGGCACTCGCCACCTCCTCGCTGTAGCCGGTGAGCGCCTTTATCAGGGGCAGCTCCACGTCCCCGAGCGGGTACTGGGTCTGGAGGGGATTGACCGCGTCGAGCGCGCGCGCCGCTTTCAGCACCAGCGCCTCCTCCTGTTCGGTGAAGGCGGAGCGGCTCTGGGCGAAGACCTGCTCCTGAAGGATGGGCTGTATCTTGGCCGAGCGCAGGTCGTCCGTCGAGAGGACGGCGGTGATGTTGGCATAGTCGCCCAGCCCGGGGGCCTCGTCCGCCGGGTCCAGCACGACGTAGAGCGGCGCCGCCTTGGTGCGCGGGTCGCCGCCCAGAAGGTCCGTCACGATCCTGCCCAACCGGCCGGCGGGCACATTGCCGGCCAGGAAGATGATGTCCACCGAAGGTTCCAGCGTCAGGGCGGACTCGATGCGGTCCTCCAGGACGCCGCTCTCGATGGTGGCCACGCCCTGGTCGCGCAGCACCTTGACGAGCTTGTTGCGCAGCTCGAAGTTGTCCATGATGACCAGGGCGTTGCGGTCCGCGGCCGCGGCCAGGGCGGCGCCCATCACGTCCATGACCTCCTGCGCCGGGGCAAGGGCCGCCGCCGGATCGGCGCTGACCAGCACGATGGCCGCGTTATAGCGGACGTCTTTGTCTCCCGACCCGAGGGCGGCGGCGAGGGCCACGGCCGTCTCCGCATCCAGGGCGTCCGGGCCGGCCGCTGCGAGCTTGTCGCCGAGGGTCTTGACCAGCAGCAGGCTGGCCGGGCCGTCATTGGCGCCGAGCGTCAACTGTAGGGCCTGGGCCAGCACCGGCGCCGCAAGCATCCTCAAGACGACCGGCACTTCCACCGCGAACTCGGCCGCGCGCTGCGCCGCGTCCTGCTTCACCTGTGCTTCAAGCTCCTGCCCGCCCAGCCGGATGTCGGCCGTCTTGAAGAACTCGCAGAGCGCGAACTGCCGCACCAGCGCGGCGGCCAGCAGGGCCTGGAGGTCCTTGTTGCCCGGTTCGGCGGCCAGGCCGTCCAGCGCCACCTCCGCGGTCATCCGCTGATAGTAGAGGTAGTTGGGCACCTCCTCGTAGACCACCTTGTCCGCCAGGGCCTCTCCGGCGGGATTCCACTCCCAGATGTCGGCCGTCATCCCGTAGGTGTAGCCGACCTGCGCTCCGTCTTGCTCGAAGTAGGCGCCGCCGAGCGCCACGGACTGGTCAACTGCGGAACCGAGTTCCTGCGGCGACTGGCCCGTGATGCTCACCACGGCGCGGGCGGCGGATGCCTTCGCCTGCTCGCCCGCGCCGGCGTCCACCAGGACGGCCATCAGCGCCGGCACGGCCCTGCCATCCCCTATCTGCCCGAGGACATCGGCCACGCGCGTCTTCAGCAACTGGCTGTCCGTGCCGCCCAGAACGCGGATCAGGGGCAGGCACGCATCCCTTTGCAGGTTCGCCAGCAGCGACACGGCGTGCGCCACGACGGTCTGCTGCTGCTGTTCGGCTGCCTCCAGCTCGAGCAGACCCACGACGTAGGGAACGGCGTACGGGCCGTGGCCCTGCAGGGCGATCCGTGCGTTGCCGTAAACGACCAGGTCGGCGGATTGGAACTCCTCCACCAGCCGGTCGGCCTCGGCCACCTCGCGCTTGAGCTGGCGCGCAGCGCGCAGCATCAGGTCGAGTATGCGCTCGACGTCGGCCTTGAGCTGGGGTTTCTCGGTCATCTTGTAAAAGACGCCCACCTCCGCCATGTCCCCCATCTTCAGGGCCGCCCCCATACTCGGATCCATGGCCAGAACCTGGGCAAACGCTTCCTGGGCCGCCGCGTACTCGCCGGTCTCGTAGAAGGTGATCCCCTTCCTGAACGCGTCGAGTATCTGCTGCTGCTGCCCATCGGCCGCCCTGACCGTGCCGACAAGGCCGGCAGAGAAGGCCATGGCCACTGCTACCGCGATTCCCCACCGCTTAGCCCGTTTGCACATGTGCGACTCCTTATGGTATGGCAGGCATGGACGGAGTGTTACGAGACTTGTCACCTCTTCCTGCACGGTTGGCGGCAGGGAGATTGCCGGCGCCTTCCCCTCAGCTTTGCGGGGGAAGGCGGCAGGCGCCTCCCGTCGCCTATCACATGAACTGCCGCTCCGGCCCCACTAAGTCGCCGTAGGTCTCCCGGTGCCGGATAAGCCTGTGCTCCGGGCCGTCCACCAGCACCTCGGCAGCCCGCGGCCGGGCGTTGTAATTCGAACTCATGCTGAAGCCATAGGCCCCGGCGTCGAAGACGGCCAGCAGATCGCCCGCCTCCAGGCGGGGCAGCGCCCGGGCCCGGGCCAGGAAATCCCCGTTCTCGCAGACCGGACCGACCACGTCCACAAGCTCCGTCGGGATGCCGTCGAAGCCCTCCTGCTCGGCCAGCACCACCTGCGGCATGCCCTCCTCGCTGCGCGCCGGCCACAGCCGGTGAAACGCACCGTAAAGGGTCGGCCGCACCAGGTCGTTCATGGCCGCGTCGCAGATGATGAACCGCTTGCCGAACTGCGTCTCCTTGCGGTAGATCACCCGCGTCAGCAGCATGCCGGCATTACCAGCAATGTACCGACCCGGCTCAATGATAATAACGGCACAGGCCGATTTTTCAAGATAAGATTCCACCGCCGCCGCATATTCCTGCGGGGGCGGAGTAGCTTCGCCCGTGTACGAGATGCAGAAGCCGCCGCCGATGTTCAGGCGGTCTATCCGGCAGCCGGCCGCACGCAGCCGCTCTATGAGCGGCACGACCTTCGCCAGGGCCCGCTCGTAGGGCTCCGTGCTGTAGATCGGCGAGCCGAGGTGGATGTGGATGCCCCTCAGCTCGACTCCGCTCCAGCCGGCGGCCTCCCCTGCCAGCTTCTCAGCTTCGTCAATACCTATACCAAACTTGGTACCCCCTTTGCCAGTGGTCGTCTTCTCGTGAGTTCGGGGGTCAATGTCGGGGTTGACGCGGATGGCGACGCGGGCGCGCACGCCGAGCCGGTCCGCCACCTCGTTGATGGCCTCCAGCTCGGCGCGGGATTCCACGTTGAACATCAGTATGCCCTCCTGGAGGGCATACTCGATCTCGCCCGCCGTCTTGCCGACGCCGGCGAAGACGATCTTTTCAGGGTCGGCGCCCGCCACCAGGGCACGGTACAGCTCCCCGCCGCTGACGGCGTCGAACCCGCTGCCGGCCTGGGCCAGGAGCTTCAGAATGGAGACGTTGGCGCACGATTTCACCGAGAAGCATACAAGCGTGTCCCACTGGGCGAAGGCCTGGCGGATGCGCTTGAACCGCTCCCGCAGCAAGGCGGTGCTATAGACGTAGCACGGCGTGCCGTATTGCTCGGCGATGCGTTCGGCGGCCGCCCCCTCGCAGTACAGCTCGCCGTCGCGGTAGCAGAATGTCTCGTCGTCCGCCAAGGGAACTCTCCAGCCCGGCGAAAACGCATCGGAGAAAGCCGGGGAGAATCGCCCTCCTGCCCCGGCCCAGTGCGCGAGAATGTCCACTGCCAAGCCCTCAAGCATACACATTCTCGTCTGGAAGTCAACCTCCGGGGGCGGCCGCATGCCGGCCCTGGCGCGCCCTCAGCACGCCAGGAAGGGCGGCATGGCACTTGCATCCGGCGCGCTCTTGCGGTCTGCTGAGTGCCGGTCGCCGGTTTCTTCGCAGTGGCAGGAGGCGCAGCATGGGCACAACTTCCGACCTGTCGCAGGTGGAGGAGATCATTCGCGACCACGGCGTCAACGAGCTGGCCCGCGTGGACCCGGCCGACGTGGTCACGGCCGAGTGGGTCCGGATGAAGTGTCGGTTCGGCTGCGGCGCCTACGGCATGTGCCTGACCTGCCCGCCCCACTCCCCTACCCCGCGGCAGACGCGCAGATTGCTGGATGACTATACGGTCGGCTACCTGATGTGGTGGGGCTCGGAGCATCCGGGGCGCAAGGAGGTAGTCGAGATCGAGCGGGAGGTCTTCCTGGCAGGCCACCACAAGGCCCTGCTGCTGGCGTGCGGGCCGTGCGGGCTGTGCGACCCGTGTCCGCTGGATTTCCCGTGCCGCCATCCCTACGCGGCGCGCCCTGCGATGGAGGCCTGCGGCATAGACGTTTTCGAGACGGCACACCGGGCGGGGTTCCCGCTCGAAGTGGTCACCTGCCACGAAGACGTGCCCAACTACTACAGCCTGCTGCTGGTGGAATAGCAGCAGCCCGGCACGCACACTCATCAATGGCCCTCGTCCTCGATCCCGAGGCGAGCCAGGCGACACCAGATGGAGTGGAGCATGGCCGTCCAACATACGCCGATCGACCTGCGCAGTGACACCGTGACCGTCCCCACGCCGGAGATGCTCCGGGCCATGATGAGCGCTGAGGTTGGGGACGACGTCTACGGCGAGGACCCCACGGTCAACCGCTTGGAGGCGATGACGGCCGAGCTGCTCGGCAAGGAGGCGGCGCTCTTCGTCGCCTCGGGGACGATGGGGAACCTGGTGTGCGTCAGGGCGCAGACCGAGCCCGGCGACGAGGTGATCCTCGACGCGGACTCGCACTACTACCACCACGAGGGAGGCGGCTACGCGGCGATCGCGGGCGTCAGCCTGCGGTTCATCCGCGGCGAGCGCGGCATCATCCGGCCGGAGCAGATAGCGGCGGTCGTCCGCCCTCATGACTCGCATTTCGCCCGCTC
>JAUVVP010000435.1 GCA_030604585.1 Planctomycetota bacterium
CAAACCTCTGGACGGTGACCTGGCGGAGGGCGTTGGGAACCGCCATCCTGCCGGCAAAGCCGTCGCGGAAGCGCACGTCCGCCTGGATGTTGTCAATGGCGGCACGGTAGACGTCGGCAGGGGAGAGGGTCTTATACTGCTTGACGGGGACTGAGACCGTGCGCACCGCCCCGCGGACCCCGATCTCCTGGGCGGCGAGCGTCCCCACCCCGAGGGCAGTCAGGACTGCGATCAGTATCGCCGCATGCCTCGTCTTCATCATGACGCGCTCCGCTCTCAGAAAACGGTATCGGCTTCCCCTTCTGATGATACATCCTGCCGCCCCGCTGTCAACTGCTTTCCCGTCGGCGCGTGGGAGGGGCGAAGGTGCCATCTGCCGCCACCAGGGCCGCTCCCAGGGCCGTGGCAAACTGCCCGCACGGCGGCACCGCCGGCTCGCAGCCCAGCCGCCGGCCCAGGGCCGCCCTCAAGGCCAGGCTGTGGGAAGGCCCGCCGTCGAAGAGGACGGGCGCCTGCCAGCCCGTCTTCGCCGCAAGGCCCGCCACCTGCTCGGCCACGCTCTCGAACACGCCCGCCGCCACCTCCTCCCTGGGCGCGCCCTCGGCCAGCAGGGAGACTACTTCCGATTCGGCGAACACGGTGCAGGCGCTGGTGATCGCCGCCGGCGTCCGCGCCCCCAGCGCCAGCTCGTCCAGCCGCTTGATGTCCACCTCGAGCACCCGCGCCATCACTTCAATGAACCGGCCGGTGCCGGCTGCGCACCGGTCGTTCATAGCGAAATCCTCGACCATGCCGTCGGGGCCGAACACGATCACTTTGCTGTCCTGCCCGCCCACGTCCACGATGGTGCGGAAGCTCGACGTCACCTGCGGCGGCACCGGCGAGCTGCCGAATATCGTCCCGAGCTCCGGCCAGTGTCGGCCGAGCCAGCCGGCGCCTACGGCATTGGCCATGATCTCGCTGACGTGCACCGTGGCCTCGCCCACCAGGTTCCTGCCGTAGCCCGTGGCGCAGATGGTCGGCCGCGTTGCGCAGGACAATGCGGCGAGCAGTTCCTCCAGCAGGGCGCTGCACTGGGCGGTTATGTCGGGCCGGGTGGGCTCCTCCAGCCAGCGCACGGGAATCCCGTCCGCAAGGGCGAGCGCCTTCACCGCCACGCTGCCCACGTCAATGCCCACCTTGACGGTCATGGTGTTGCGCCTGCCGGCGGCTCCGTCACCAAAGCTGTTGATTCATCGGCTGTTCGTATATCGTTCGCGTCCCCGGAAAGCAACACCATGGTCACTTTCCTGGGCCACTTCGACGCCGGGTCCATGTACAGGTCGCCGCAGTAGTGCGAGGCGCCGATGGCCGTGATCTGCACGTCGGGCATCGGCTACATCATTGAAGGAGCCCTCGCCCGAGTCAAAGGTCACGACGGCGCACGGGGCGCCATCCACGATGCTCAGTCCTGCTCGAACGCTTCCTTGCCGACGTCGCGAATGCTCAGCGTGCGCTCGATGACGTCGTGCATGCCCGGCTGACCGGGAATCGTCACCTTGGCGACGACCATCTCCAGCATGTCGGCCTTCTCTACCCACCCGGACTCGAGCCCGATGTAGAGGTCGCCGTGGTAGTGCGATGAGCCCATCGCTTCCACCTGCATGCCGGGCATCGGTTCCAGAAGCATCTTGAAGGCGCTCTTGCCAGAGTCGTAGGTGACGAGGGCGCAAGGCGACCCATCAACCACGCCCAGGCCCTTGAACTCGAGGGTGACCTCGCCGTTCTTGAAGTAGGACCCCTCCTTGATGGCGGCGCCCAGGTTCACGGGCGGTTCGCTGAAGGCGGCCGCATGGACGATCTTGTCGCCGACCCTCTTGAGGTCCTGGATGCCTCCGCCCTCGGCGGTGGGCAGGGCAAACTCGTTGCACAGCGCGTGGAAGTCTATGAACGTGTTGTAGACGGCGTAGGCCACCTGTGGCTGAAGGGGCGCCCCGTTGCTGTCGGTCAGGCCCACGAACCTGGAGTGCGGAATGCTGAAGACCTGCCCCTCCTCGTCCAGAGTCCGCTGGGCCGGACCGAACTCGTAAGACCATCCTTCCAGCGCGGGGATGGTCGCATCGAGTCCGTCGACCGTCGCCACTTCGAGCCGCCCGACCGTGTACCGGGCGATGTCGGGGTCGTCGGTCGGCTCGCACTTGAGCCACAGCTTGTAGACGTCGCTCCCGGTCCGGGTGCCGTCCTCAGCGTGGTGCTCGGCTACGGTCTCCATGACGTAGTACTTGGTATCAGGCGTCCGACTTGCCGCCAGGTTGAACTCCCGTTCCAGCATCGGGCGCGCACCGCGGCACGGGCTCACGCCCTGGCACCCGGCGGCAACACCAATGACGGCCATCACCAAAGCCAGCTTCGCCATCGTCTTCATGGGACTTGCCTCCTTTCTGAGCGTCCGGACGGTCGGCCCCATCGGGCCGTGCACGGTCCGGTGATTCCGCCGCAACAGCGCCCTTTTTCATGCCGGTTCTCCCTTCAGTTCGCTCATCGCCCGTTTCGCCCATTCGGCGTCCATTCGATAGGCGCCTATCCCGTGTTCCAGCGCGAACCGGGTGTGCAACGGCATGTCCGGCCCGAGGGTCGTCAGTTGCTCCTCCAGCGACGCGACGTACGCCTCACTGTGGAATGCAAGCTCCCCGAGGAACCGGATCGCGTCTTCGCGCCCCAGGATGCCCTCCATGAAGACGAAACGCAGCATCACGTCATCCTGGCGCCAGATGATGTCATCCTGGGTGACGCTCTGTTGAAGGGCCTCTTTGAGGGCGCGCCGGCCCTGGTCGGTCAAGGAATAGACCTTCCTGGGGCGGAGGGTGCCGACGTTCTCCACCTCGCCCTGGATCAGGCCCTCTCGCTCCAGGCGAGCCAGGGCAGGGTAGATGGCCCCTGGGCTGCTGCTGAAGTG
>JAUVVP010000480.1 GCA_030604585.1 Planctomycetota bacterium
CTTCCACGTCCACGGTCTCGGGCAGGGCGATCTCCCGGGAGAACTCGCCGGCACGCCGTTCCTTGCACACGCACTCGTAGCCTTCGTACTCGGAGCGGTCCTCCTTGCCCTCGATAACCAGCGCCCCGCCTTTCAGGTTGACCTTCAGGCTCTCCTTCGGCACACCCGGCACCTCGGCGCGCACGATCAGCTCCTCTTCCGCCTCGTAGACGTTAACCGGCGGATAGCCGGGCCTGGCGAAGCTGCTGAACGGCTGGACCTTGCGAACGGTCTCGTCAATGGTCTCCGCCATGTCCGAAAGGCGTTTGCGCATCTCCCGCCACATGTCTCCGTGTTCCATCAGAGTCCCTCCCTCTATCCCACAGCTCCATTATAACAGAGGCCGGCTGACATGTTAACAATCAATCCCGCTTGCGGCGGATTACCTCCTGGGCCAGCTCGCCCGGCACGGGCTCGTAGCGCTCGAAACGCATGTCGAACTGCCCCCGCCCGCCCGTGATGCTCCGCAGCTCGGTCGCATAGCCGAACATCTCGGACAGCGGCGCTATGGTACTGATGAGCTGAGTGCCGCTCCTCGACTCGATGCCCGTGATGCGGCCGCGGCGCGAACAGATGCTCCCCGTCACCGCCCCGCTGAACTCCTCCGGGGCCGTGATGGTCACCGAACACACCGGCTCGAGCAACTGCGGCGCGCCCCGCAGGAAGCCCTCGCGGAAGGCCCGCCGGGCGCAGGTCTTGAAGGCCATCTCCGAGGAGTCCACCTCGTGCGCCGACCCGTCCACGAGCCGCACGGCCACGTCCACCACGGGCGAGTCGGCAAAGACGCCCTCGGCCATCGCCTCGAGCACGCCCCGCTCGATCGCGGGCACGTATTCGCGCGGCACCGCCCCGCCCCTGACCTCGTTGGAGAACTCGAAGCCCCCGCCCGGCGCCAGCGGCTCGAGCTCCAGCACCACGTGGGCATACTGTCCGCGACCGCCCGTCTGCTTGACGTGCTTGTGCTCGACGCGAGCCGGCCGCGTCATGGTCTCGCGGTAAGCCACCCGCGGCGCCCCGACCTCGGGGTCAATGCCGAACTCACGGCGCAGCCGTTCGACCACCACCTCAATGTGCAGCTCGCCCATGCCGCTGATGACGGTCTCGTCCGTCTCGGTATTGCGCGCAACAGTGAACGTCGGGTCCTCGGCGGCCAGGCACGCGAGCGCCCGGGCGAACCTGTCCTTCTCCGCGCTCGACCGCGGAGAGACGCTGACCGAGAGCACCGGCGTGGGGAACTCGATGGCCTCCAGCAGGATGGGGTTCTCCTGGTCGCAGAGGGTGTCCCCGGTGGTCGTGTCGGAAAGGCCCACCGCCACGCCGATCTCGCCGCAGTAGAGGACTTCGCGCTTCTCCTGCCGGTCGGCGTGCATCTGGAGCAGGCGCCCGATCCGCTGCCGCTTGCCCTTGGTGGCGTTGTAGATGTAGCTGCCCGCCTCGAGCTTGCCCGAATAGACGCGCACGTAGACCATCCTGCCCACGTGGCGGTCCGTCACCACCTTGAAGGCGAGCGCGGCGGGACTGTCCTCGCTGCTGTGCACTCGTTCGACCGGCTTGCCGTCCTCGCAGAAGCCGACGGTCGGCGGCAGATCCGCCGGCGAGGGCAGGTAGTCCACCACGGCGTCCATCAGGCGCTGAATGCCCTTGTTCTTCAGGGCCGAGCCGCACAGGACGGGCACTACCCGCCCGGAGAGCGTGGCCTTGCGCAGCCCGGCGCGCAGCTCGTCCGGGCCGATGTGCTCGTCAAGGCAGTACTTCTCGAAGAGGGCCTCGTCCTGCTCGCTGACGTCGTGGATCAGCCGCTTGCGGCAGGCCTCGAACTCCTCGCGCTTGTCCTCAGGGACCGGCTCTTCGCGGTACGTGGCGCCCAGGTCCTCGTCTCGGTAGTAGACTGCCTGCTCCGCCACGAGGTCCAGCACGCCCACAAAGTCCTCGCCCTCGAAGAGCGGCAGCACGACGGGGACGGGCCTGGCCTCCAGGCGGCGTTCGATGTCCGCCACCACGCGCTCGAAGTCGGCCCCCGCCCGGTCCATCTTGTTGATGAACGCAATGGCGGGCACGCCGTACTTCTCGGCCTGGCGCCAGACGGCCTCCGACTGCGGCTCGACGCCGCCCACCCCGCAGAACAAGGCTATCACCCCGTCCAGGACCCTGAGCGAGCGCTCTACCTCGACGGTGAAGTCCACGTGACCGGGCGTGTCAATCAGGTGGATGCGGTGGTCGCGCCAGTAGGTGGTCGTGGCGGCGCTGACGATAGTGATGCCGCGCTCACGCTCCTGGTCCATCCAGTCCATCGTCGTGTCGCCGTCGTCCACGTCACCCATGCGGTGGGTGCGGCCGGTGTAGTAGAGGATGCGCTCGGCCACGGTGGTCTTGCCCGCGTCAATATGGGCCATAAGGCCGATATTGCGCAACTTCGCCAGCGTGACGCCGTTCTGTTCGTCCACTTGAAATACGCTCATCGCTGATGCTGCCTCAGGGGCTATTGCAGAACCCGGATCTACTGCGGCCGGCTGCGAAGCCAGATGGCGGCGTCGGCGGCGCAAAACGTCCTCAGCGTGGCATAGAGCCACGCCTCCGGGCCTTTTGCGCCTGTCTCCTTGC
>JAUVVP010000015.1 GCA_030604585.1 Planctomycetota bacterium
CCGCTTACTTCGGCAAGACGTTCCACCTGGGGAGCTGCTGCGGGGTATTCCCGCGGCAGGCCAACGGCCCGATGGTAACGGGGCTGGGCGGAGCCTTGCGGCCGGTTCCGCTGGCGACCGGCTCCCGCCTCGTCGTGGCGGCTGAAGACCCCGTCCGGCACATGACCATTGAACAGGTCAACGGCGAGATGGAGTTGCTGGACGGCCGGAACACGTCCAAGAACGGCTGGTTCGTGCTGCGCTCGGCCGTTCCGGCGGGCGCCACCGAGCGGGCGGTCGAATGGGTGATCACCCCCCATCGCGTCCCCGGCTGGCGCCGCCCGCCCGTCATCTGCATCTCACAGGTGGGCTACCACCCGGGCCAGTTAAAGCGCGCCGTCATCGAGCTGGACCGTTGGAACGGCCTGGAGGAAGCGTCGCTGCTGCGCATTGAGCCGGAGGGCGGCCCTACCAGGGTGCGCCGCGCGGCCCTGGCCCGCTGGGGCAGATTCCTGCGCTATGAGTACGGCGTTTTCGACTTCAGCGACGTGCGCGAACCGGGCCTCTACGTCGTCCAGTACGGCGGAGCATCCTCCGGTCCTTTCCGCATAGACGAGGAGGTCTACCGGCGTGATGTATGGCAGCCGACGCTGGAGACCTTCTTCCCCGTGCAGATGTGCCACGTCCGGGTGGAGGACGGCTATCGGGTCTGGCACGGGGCATGTCATCTGGATGACGCGCTTCAGGCGCCGCCCTCGCACGTGCACTTCGACAGCTACCGGCAAGGAAGCGCCACCGAAACCGACGTGGAAGCCCATGAGCACATCCCCGGCCTGAACGTCGGGGGCTGGCACGACGCAGGCGACTATGACCTGGCGGCCGGTTCGCAGGCCCGCACCACGTTCGTCCTGGCGCTTGCGCGCGAGGCCTTCGGCGTGGACACGGACCAGACGACGGTGCGGAAGGACGAGAGCCTGGTCCTGCTGCACAGGCCGGACGGCGTCCCGGACATCGTGCAGCAGGTCGCCCACGGCGCCGAGTGCCTGCTGGGCGGCTATCGCGCCGCGGGACACAGCTTCAGCGGCATCATCGCCGGCTCGCTGAGCCAGTACGTGCACCTGGGCGATGCCTGCACGATGACCGACAATCTCATCTACGACCCCGGGCTGAAAGAAGGCGAGGCCAGGGAAGGCCGGTCCGGCACGAAGGACGACCGCTGGGCCTTTACGGGTCACGACACGGCGCTGGAATACCAGGTCCTCACGGCGCTCGCCGCTGCAAGCCGTGTGCTTTCGGGCTACGACGACGCACTGGCGGGCGAGTGCCTGCGGACCGCGCGGGACGCCTGGGACTACGAACAGGGCCATCCGTCCGCCACGCAGCGCAGCGGGTATGTGCCGCGAGACCGGGAAGCGCAGGAGGTCCTGGCCACGACCGAGCTGTTGATAACGACGGGTGAAGAGCGCTATCGGCGGCGGCTCGTCGAGCTGCACGCCGCCGTCACCGAGAACATAGCACGCGTCGGATGGAGCGTGGTCCGTGCCCTGGGTCAGATTGATGACGGCGATTTCGCGGATGCCGTCAGGGAGGCGCTCGCAGAGCATGCCGGCGCCCTGGCGGAGAAGGTGAGCGGCAACCCGTTCGGCGTGCTCTACGAGCCCCACATCTGGGGGATCGGCTGGCAGATCCAGCAGCTCGCCGTCAGCCTTTACTATCTGGCCGGAGCATACCCCGACCTTTTCGACCGCGAGCTCCTCTTCTCGGTGGTCAACTATGTCCTGGGATGCCATCCGGGCTCCAACGTTTCGCTTGTCTCCGGCGTGGGGTCGCGTTCGCTGACCGCTGCCTACGGCGTGAACCGGGCGGATTGGAGCTACATCCCGGGCGGCATGGTTTCCGGACCCAACCTCGTCCGGCCCGATTTCCCGGAGATGAAGGATAACTTCCCCTTCCTGTGGCAGCAGTCGGAGTATGTGATGCCGGGAGCGGCAAGCTACATCTTCTGCGTCCTGGCCGCGGATTCGTTGTTGAACGGCAAGAGAAACTGAAGCGCCAAGGAGCGCCACAATGTCCGAAGCATCGTGGTCCGTCAACGAGCAGGAGTACCTGGAGTCGCCGGCGGTCTCCGTCCTGGCCTTCCACAACTCTTACCCCCAGGGCAGACAGGGCGGAGTGGAGATCATCCACCACGGAGAGCGGGTGGCCACCTGTGGTGACCTTCACCTGTCGCTCGTCTCAGGGGGACGAGTGGGGCGTTCAAAGGTCGGCGAGCGGCGCGTAAAGGCCGAATCCACCGAGGTGCAGGTCCCGGTGACCAAGGAAGAGATAGGCCTGAGCTACACGGTCAAACTGCGCGCCGAAGGCGAATCAGTGCGCCTGACCCTTGACCTCCGGGAGCCGCTCGACCCGGCGGTTGTGAGTGCGGCCGAGTTCTGCCTGGAGTTCTTCCCGCCCGCCTACTTCGGCAAGACGTTCCACCTCGGGGGAGTCTCGGGGGTATTCCCGCGGGAACCCAACCGGCCACTCGTCCGGGACGCCCAGGGCCGCGGGCAGGTGCAGCCGATGGCCGGCGGGCCCCGTCTTGTCATCGCTGCGGAGGACCCGGCCCGCCAGATGCTGATCGAGGGCGTGGGTTGCGACATCGAGCTGATAGATGCCCGCAAGGGGAACGAGCAGGCATGGTTCACCGTGCGCAGCGTCGTCCGGCCGAATGCCGCCGACGCAGCGGTCGAATGGCTGATCACGCCGCATCGGGTCCCGGGCTGGCAGCGCGATCCGGTCATATGCGTCTCGCAGGTGGGCTACCATCCGGACCAGTTCAAGCGCGCCTTGATCGAGCTGTATCCCGGGTGGAATGGGGCCGGCGAAGCTGCCCTTCTGCGCGTTGACCCCGACGGCGGCCTCGTCGAGGTTCACTCGGCGCCGCTGGAGAGGTGGGGCAAGTTCCTCCGGTACGAGTACGGCGTCTTCGACTTCACCGACGTGCGGGAACCGGGGCTGTACTTCGTGCAGTACGGCGGGCAGTCGGCCGGCCCGTTCCGCGTTCATGCGGACGTCTACCGCGAGGGCGTGTGGCAGCCGACGCTTCACAGCTTCTTCCCCGTCCAGATGTGCCATGCCCAGGTATGGGACGGGGGCCGCTGCTGGCACGGCGCATGCCATCTGGACGATGCGCTTCAGGCGCCTGCGCCGCATGAGCACTTCGACGGCTACGGCCAGGGGCCGACCACCGACACGCCGTACGAGGCCCACCAACACATCCCCCACCTGGACCGAGGCGGATGGCACGACGCAGGCGACACCGACCTGGCCGCCGGTTCCCAGGCGCAGACCACTCACGTGCTCGCGCTCGCCCGCGAGGAGTTCGGCGTCGATACGGACGAGACGACGGTACGCAGCGACGAACGCCTGATCGTGATGCACGAACCGGACGGCACCCCGGACATCATCGAGCAGATCGCCTACGGCGTTGAATGCTTGCTGGGCGGATACCGCGCCGCCGGGCACAGCTTCAGCGGCATTATCGGCGGCATCGCGAAGACCTATTATCAGCGTGGCGCCCTGTCAACCATGACCGACAACCTGATCTATGACCCGTCGCTTGATCCACAAGAGCGCACGGGGGAGAGGTCGGGCAAGATGGACGACCGTTGGGCCTTCACCAGCCGCGACACGTCCGGGGAGTACAAGGTCATTGCCGCGCTGTCGGCGGCCGGCCGCGTGCTCAAGGGCCACGAGGACACGCTGGCAGAGGAGTGCCTCGAGACCGCGACAAAGGCGTGGGATTACGAGCAGAGCCACCCGCCCGTGAGCCAACACAGCGCATACGTGCCCCGAAACCCGGAAGTGCAGGAGGTGCTGGCTACGGCCGAACTGCTGGTGAGCACCGACGAGAAAAGGTACCGCGATCGCCTGGTCGAGCTGCTGCCCACTGTGAAAGCCAACGTGCGGCGCGTCGGCTGGGCGGTCGTCCGGGCGCTTCCGCACGTGGGAGATGACGGGTTTGCGGACGCCGTGAGGGAAGCCCTCGCAGAGTACGGCCGCCTGCTGGCGGATGAACTGGCGAAGAATCCGTTCGCCGTCGCCTGGCGCCCACACATCTGGGGCATCGGCTGGAACATCCCGGAGTTCGCTGTGGGGCAGTACTACCTGGTCCGCGCCTGCCCGGACCTGTTCGACCGGGAGACGGTGCTCTCGGTCCTCAACTACGTGCTGGGATGCCACCCGGGCAATAACGTGTCGCTGGTCTCAGCGGTGGGCGTGCGGTCCTTGACCGTCGCCTTCGGCATCAACCGGTCCGACTGGAGCTACATCCCCGGCGGTATGGCCTCCGGGACGGCGTTGATCCGACCCGACTTCCCCGAGTTGAAGGACGATTTCCCCTTCCTGTGGCAGCAGTCGGAGTACGTGATGCCGGGAGCTGCCACCTATATCTTCTGCGTCCTGGCGGCCGATGCGCTCCTGAACGAATAAGGGGCCTGAGACGGGTCAGTCGCCCGAACTGGCGCCCGAACGCTGCCGATACCACGCCGCCAGCCGGTCGGGGGAGACACCCAGCCGGTAGCCGGCGACCGTGACCTTGTTCACCAGCGTTGCCCTCACGACCCCGAGCCTCCGCCAGCGGCGCCCGGACGTGAGAACCCGGACGGGAACGATCGCGACGCGGCCGCGCCGTCGCAGGCGGCGCATCAGCTCGTAGTCCTCCATGATGGGCAGGTGGGCGAAGCCCCCGATCTCCCGGAACGTCCGCGCCCTGACGAAGATCGCCTGGTCGCCGTAGGGCATCCCGAGGTAGCGGGCGCGGCAGTTTGCCAGGTGCTCGTTCATCCGCAGGGCCGGCCCCCCGCCGTCTATCCCCAGCAGGAAAGCGCCGGCCACCACTCCCGGACCGGAGAGCGTTCGCCGGACGCATTCCCCGTAGCCCCAGGGCAGTCGTGTGTCGGCGTGAACGAACAACAGGCAATCGCCGTTCGCCGCCGCCGCTCCTGCGTTCATCTGGCGGGCGCGGCTACGCGCAGCGCTCAGAACCCGTACGCCGCACGAGCGGGCTACCTCGGCTGTGTGGTCCTCGCTGCCGCCGTCCACCACGATGATCTCCGCGTCCAGCGCCCGCTGCGCGGTCGCCAGCGTCTGAGCGATGTTCGCCGCCTCGTTGAGTGCGGGGACGATGACGGAGATGCGGGGCGCCCGCGCCGACGACTCGTATGACCTGGCGATGCGCTCCCACGCCGGCAAGTCCTCCGGGCGGTCCACGTCGTCCAGAGGCGCCAGAAGCTTCACCAAAAGCCCTGCGGCCCGGGCCTTCTCGAGTGTCTGGCGGAGGACCCCGTCCGTCCCCCAGCGCGGTCCGTCGAAGAGCTCCGGAGCCCGGCGGCGCAAGCCTATCAGATAATACCCGCCGTCGGTCGCCGGCCCGAGCACCAGGTCATTGCCGGCAAGGGCGCGGAAGGCGCTCTCGAGCACGTTCGCCGTAACGCCCGGGCAGTCCGATCCCACGATCACGACCCGCCCCGTCCGGGCACGAAACGCATCCGCGAAGGCGCGCTCCATCCGCTCACCCAGGTTCGCCCCGTCCTGAGGACTGCACGCGACACCGAACCCAAGCCAGTCCCGCATCAAGGGCTTGCTGCCGCCTTCAAAACGGACTTCGAGGGACACACGCCGACGGCCGACGAGGGCCCCCGCCTCGCGCAGGACATGAGCGGTCATGCGGCGCTGAAGCTCGGCAGCGCCGTCCGGCCCGAGGACGGGTATCAGCCGTGTTTTGGCCTTGCCGGGCTCCGGATAGCGCGTGAAGATGATCAGGCGCTCCCGCCGCGTCCGGACAACGCTGCGCAGCGAGGCGGCCATCGCCTTCGCCCACGTCGCCAGAACGCCTTTGCGGCCCGCAGTCACGTCGGGCCTCCCACTCGCTTGCCGCGGCCGGCGCCCGGACGGGGAGGAGCGGCCGTCGGTGCCGGATCGGGGTTCAGAACTCGCGTGCCATCTGCCGCGCCTGCTCGATGGCTGCCGCCCGTCGCGCCTTGCCGACGTCCGGTCCCTGCATGAGGGTCGGCTCCACAATGACTGAACGCAGGTCCGTGAAGCCGATAAAACGCAGAATCGCCTCCAGGTATCTCGTTCGCAGGTCGAAGGCTCGCGACCGTGCAGGATGGCATACTTCGCCTGGAGCGCCAGTCCGTCGAAAGGGATCAGACCGTGTTTGAACAGGTCCAGCTTCGCAATCTCATCGTCCGGGTTGCACTCGGAGTATACCTGGACGAACGCGTCGGCCACTGCAATAGAGTGGGAACGTGCCGTCCGAGGCGAGGCCTGAATGTAGAGCAGCTTGGCCATCCTGCGTCTCCTCTCGCAGGTCTGTGATCAACGCCGCCAGGCCATTAGCCGGGCGATCAGCCCCCTGCGGAGTGGCGTCAGCCGTGTGCGGTTGTAGGCGTCCGCCACGCGCTTGATGGCCTCGGCCTGCGTTGGATAGGGGTGGATCACGCTGGCGATAGTCTTCAGCCCCACGCCGGCCACCATGGCCAGGGTTATCTCGCTGATCATCTCCCCGGCGTGGCGTGCCACCACGGTGGCGCCCAGTATCCTGTCCGTCCCTTTCCGCACGTGGACTTTGACGAGCCCCGCCTCTTCGCCGTCGGCTATGGCGCGGTCCACGTCGCTGAACGGCCAGGCGAAGGTGTCCACCGGAATGCCTTTCTGCTCGGCATCCTTCTCGTACATGCCGACGTGGGCGATCTGCGGGTCGGTGTAAGTGCACCAGGGTACGGTGAGGGCGCTGACCTTCTTGCGGCCCCAGAACAGGGCGTTCTGGAGAACGATACGCGCCGATGCGTCAGCGGTATGCGTGAACTTCAGGCGCAGGCAGATGTCGCCTGCTGCGTAGATGCGCCTGTTGGTCGTCCGCAGCGTGTCGTCCACCAAGACGCCCTTTCGCTCGTCGTATTGGACGCCGACCGCTTCGAGATTGAGGCCCTGCACGTTGGGCGCGCGGCCGGCGCCGACCAGTATCTCATCCACCGCGACCACTTCCTCCCGACCGTTGCGCTCGACGTGGAGGAGCTTCTCCCTGCCGGAGACCGTGACCCGCATGCCCCGGGAGTTCTCCTTGACGGTCACGCCGTCCCGCCGAAACGCCTCAGCCAGGATCCGTGCCGCGTCCGGGTCTTCCCGAGGCAGAATGTGCGAGGTCCTCTCGATGATGGTTACCTGCGAGCCGAGCCGGCAGAACGTCTGCGCCAGCTCGCATCCCAGCGGGCCGGCCCCCAGCACGACCAGCCGCCCGGGACGCTCGGTCAAGTTGAAGACCGTTTCGTTGGTCAGGAAGCCGGCTTCCTCCAGGCCCGGCATGTCCGGTCGGACGGCGCGGGCTCCCGTGGCAATGACTGCCTTCTTGAATCGGAGGGCCTTGCCGGCTACCTCCAACGTGTCGGGCCCTGAGAAGCGTCCCTCGCCCAGGAACACGTCCACGCCCATGTCCCGGAACCTGCGGGCAGCGTCGTTGTGGCTGACCCTGGCCCTCAACCTGCGCATTCGCTCCATGACGGCCGGGAAGTCCACCTCCACGCCGTCGGGCACGCACACGCCGTATCGGCCCGCCTCGCGCACGTCGGCTGAGGCCTGGCCGGAGCGGATGATGCACTTGGAGGGCACGCAGCCCACGTTCAGGCAGTCGCCGCCGAGCAGATGCTTCTCCACCAGGGCGACCCTGGCCCCCAGGCCCGCCGCGCCGGCCGCAGTCACCAGCCCCGCCGTCCCCGCGCCGATCACCACCAGGTTATACCGCTCGGCAGGTTCGGGGTTCTGCCAGTCCGGCGGACGCACGTTGGCCACCAGCTCGGCGTTGTGTTCGTCGCGCGGAAGCACTTCATGGATATCACTCATGCTCGCCGTCCCCCGGGCTCTGCCCCCCTTCGTGTGCGTTCGCCGCAATGGACTCCCTGAGCGCCCGCCGGGCAACTCGTGCAACGAATACGGCCACCACTACCGCGATCAGCAGACCGATCCAGAAGAAACCGCGCTGGGCGGCGCCGCCTTCCACCTTGCCGGCGGCAGCGTCGGCCAGCGAGCCGAGGGCGGAGCCGAGATAGACGTACATCACCGTCCCCGGCAACATGCCCACCCAGGACGCCAGCGCGTACTGCCAGAACTTCACCTTGGTCAGACCGAACCCGTAGTTGAGCAGATTGAACGGGAATACGGGGCTCAAGCGCGTCAACAGCACGATCTTCAGGCCTTCGCGTCCCACGGCGCCGTCTATGGCTGCGAACCTGGGGTTGGCGCCCACCTTCTTCTCCACCCAGTGGCGTGCAATGGTCCGGCCGACCAGGAAGGCGGCGCACGCCCCCAGCGTGCTGCCGACCGACACAGTGACGGTGCCCCAGAACGTCTTGAGGATGAAGCCCGCCCCCAGCGTGAGCAATGAACCGGGCAACAGCAGCACGCAAGCGACGATGTAGGAGGCGACAATGACCCCCATGCTCAAAAGGCGGTGCTCCTGGGCAAGGCGTTCAGTCCACTGAAGCACGGACAGCAGATGGCCCTTGACGGCCCCCGGGTTGAGCGCCGTGATGACCGCAGCGGCCAGCAGGACCAGCAACAGGATCCACACCCAGGGATGTGACTTCTTTCGTGCGGCGTCCCCGCCCTCTTGCGGCGATGCATCGTTCTGCGCCAACGCCTACCCCTGCTGCTCCGCAAGGCCGAGCATCGTGTTCAGCAGGGCGACGTGATGCATCTCCTGCCGGATGATCTCGTCCACCCTGTCCGTGCCCAGCCTCGCCGGGACCGCGGCCTTCAGCCCAAGGTAGTAGATGATCGAGTCCTTCTCCAGTCCGATGGCCTTGCGGAAGATATCGGCCGCCGTGCGCTCGCCCTCCAGCCACTCGACGGGGTCGGCCCTCAGGTCGAAGACCTGTCCGCCGGCGACGGCGCGCATGTACTGCGCCGCTTCATCGTAGGGATCGTATACGGCATCCTGACGCTCCTCCGGCGAGAGAGCGGCTGCCATGGAAGCGAAGACCTGTTCGTGCTCCGCTTCCAGCACGGCCAGCTCTTGCAGCGTCTGACTCGCGCTCGACATGGCCGCCGCTTCGGCTGCCCGCCGGTAGAACCTGGCCCCGTTCCGCTCGATCTGCTGAGCTATCTCCAGGACCTCTCCGGCATTGAACGAGATGGTCATTCAGCTTCCCCTCCGTCGGCCGCGGCCGGCATGACGAGGACCCGCTGAGCCATCTCGCGGTCCAGCATGAGCAACCCGTTGGTGTCGCCGACGAGCTTGAGCTTCTGGACTACCTCGTCGGCCGAGGCCTCCTCCTCCACCTGTTCAGTGACGAACCACTGGAGGAAGGCGTTGGCCGCGTGGTCGCTTTCGGCCAGAGCCAGGTCCACCAGAGCGTTTATGAGGGCGCTGACCTTCTGTTCGTGTTCGTAAGTGTGCTCGAAGGCCGCCAGGGGCGAGTCCCACTCGGTCGGCGGCCCCTCAATGGGCCTCATCAGCGCCCTGCCGCCGCGTTCGTTGATGTGGTCATGGAACTTCATCGCGTGGAACAGTTCCTCCTGCGCCTGGCACCGCATCCAGTTCGCACAGCCCTTCAGGCTGATGGACTCGAAGTACGCCGACATCGAAAGGTAGAGGTAAGCCGAGTAAAGCTCGGCGTTCAACTGTTCGTTCAACGCCTCTTGCAGTCTCTCGTTCAACATGATCCGCCCCCCTCACAGTGCCAGAGACCGGACACTCGCCCGTGTCTCACCAGTTCCGGGCCAACAGCTCGAAGTGTGCCTGCGGATGAGCGCACGCCGGACAGGCTTCCGGGGCCTCGTTGCCCTCGTGCAGATAGCCGCAGTTGCGGCACCTCCACACCACCACGCCGTCCTTCTTGAAGACGGTCCCGTTCTCCACGTTCGCCAGCAGGCCGAGGTAGCGTGCCTCGTGCTGCTTCTCCGCGATGGCGACGGCCTCGAAGATCCCCGCTATCTCATCGAAGCCTTCCTCGCGGGCGACGGCCGCGAAACCGGGGTACATCTCCTCCCATTCGTGGTGCTCGCCGCCGGCTGCCGCGCGCAGGTTCTCGGCCGTGCTGCCGATCACCCCGGCCGGGAAAGCGGCCTGCACTTCCACCTCGCCTCCTTCCAGGAGCTTGAAGAGCCGCTTGGCGTGCTCCTTCTCCTGGTTGGCAGTCTCCTCGAAGATGTCGGCTATCTGAACGTAGCCTTCTTTTCTGGCCGCGCTGGCGAAGTAGTTGTAACGATTCCTCGCCTGCGACTCCCCGGCAAAAGCTGTCAAGACGTTCTTCTCTGTCCTTGACCCTTGCAGTTCCATCTCTACTCCTTTCTACCTCCCGCCTGGGCGGACGGTTGACCTCAGCCTCTTCCTGCACCGGTGGCAATGCCCCAGGAATTCCAGCCGGTATCCGGTGATCTCGTAGCCCTCGACCTCCGGAAGGGCCGCGCCAATCGCCGCCGCCCCACCTACCGGCACATCCTGAACCCGGCCACAGCCGAGGCACCGGACGTGATGGTGATGCTCCGTGTCGGCGTCGAAGCGTTTCTGGCTTCCCCCTACCACCAGCTTCTCTATGATGCCCCGCTCGGCCAGCACGTCCAGGTTGCGATAGACCGTGCCGAGGCTGATGCGAGGCAGTCGCCGCCTGACGCGCGCGTAGAGCTCGTCGGCAGTGGGATGTGAGCGGCTTTTCCTGAGCTCCTCGAGGATAACCGTCCGCTGGCGGGTCATCCTGAATTCCCTGTGAGCAGACACCGGGGCACCTTCTTAGTAATAATAACTGTTCCTGAACATAAACAACCCCCGCGCGCCTGTCAAGTACCTCCGCCCCCCCAATCGGCCGGTTCACCCCCAAGGCCAGTAGTGCCGGCCCGGAGGGAGGACACCGGCACGCGGGCGCTGCCTGGCCTCGCCGAAGCAGCGCGCGCCCGGGAACCCACGAGGCCGCCGTGGCCGCTTCTCGTCGAATCCCCCCCCAGGCATGGCTGAAGGAGCCCCCGCCAGCCACCTCTCCCCCACCATAGCACACGCCGCCCCCGCGTGCCAGCGACAGGCGCGCAACGGGCAGGCGTTGGCATGCGCCTGCCGACCCTACAGGTCGACGGCCAGCACCGTCACGTCGTCGGCAGGCCTTGAATCGCCGCCGTGCGCCGCGATCGTCTCCAGGATGCGGCCGCGGAGAATGTGCAGGGGCTGGTCACGGTTCTGCTCCAGCAGGCTCTGCAGGCGCCGCCTGCCGAACATCTCCCCGGTCGGCGAACTGAGCTCTGGCAGGCCGTCCGTCACCATTACCAGCCGGTCGCCCTGCGTCGTTTCGAAAGCGACCTGCTCCCATTCCACGTCCTGTCGCACGCCCAGAGGCGGTCCTGTGGCGGAGAGTATCACGGTATCCCCACCCTTTCGCGTCAGAACGGCCGGCTCGTGGCCGGCGCTGGCATAGGAGATCCTGCCGCCGTCCCTGTCCACTGCGACGACGATGGCTGAGGCGAAATCCTCATCCAGCGTCACGACAGCAAACTGATCGTTGATGGAGGCCAGTATGCGACGCGGCTCTTCCGCAGCCGCGCAGGCGGATGCGAACAGCGCCTTGAGCATCGCCGCCAGCAGGGCCGCCGGAACACCATGTCCGGAGACGTCGGCAACGCAGAAGATGACGGCGCCGCTGTCTGTCTGCCGGATGTCGAAGTAGTCGCCCGCGACGACCTCCGCCGGCTGGAATATGCTCGCCACGCGTAACCCGAGCCCCGCGCTGTCGGACGGGATGAGGTGTTGCTGAATGCTGCGGGCCCTCTCCATCCGGCGGCGGCGCTCCTCCTCAGCGGCGGCCAGCGCCGAACTCATGGCGTTGAACTCGTCAGCCAGAAAGGCCAGTTCACCGGTGGCCGCCGATGGGGTCTGCACCCCCAGCTCCCCCCGGCTGATCTTCCGCACCGCCTCCACCACGGCACCCAGGGGCCTCGTCACCAGGCGGCGGACCAGGAGGTTGACCACGGCACCCAGGACCAGCCCGAGGGCCAGTATGCTGAGCGTCCGCCTCAGCACCTGGGTGCGCAGCAGACGCCGGATGTCGGTCACGTATTCGGAGACGAACAGTGACGCGCCGTCCCTGTGCGCGGCGGCGACGACAATGCTCTCGCCGGCGCTCTCGCCCAGGCCGTTGGGGCGCTGGGCCGCCGCCTGTATGTCCGCCACCAATCCCTGCGCCGGGCGACGATGCGCAGTAGTCTGGAACACCCG
>JAUVVP010000355.1 GCA_030604585.1 Planctomycetota bacterium
ATTCGGGCCGCACCGGTGTGCGCCCGAGCCTTCGCAGCTCTGAGGCCGAGCAATGACAGCGGTATCCTGGATCGCCCGTGTGGGGTTGGGACTGCCCATCTATGCTTACGTGGGCTATCCCTTGGTGCTGTTCCTGCTGGCCTCATTTGTGCAGGTGGGAAGGGACGCCTGCTACCTCCTGTCCCGGGGCGAGCGGCGCAGCAGGAACGCCAAACTGCCGTCCGTCAGCCTGATAATAGCGGCCTACAACGAGGAGAAGGTCATTGAGCGCACCCTCTGGCACTGCCTGCAGCTTGAGTACCCGCCGCACCTGCTGGAGGTCATAGTCGGGTCCGACGGGTCCAGCGACCGCACGGTCCAGATCGCAAAGCAGTACGAGAGAGACGGGGTGCGCGTGCTGGACTTCGCGCAGCGCAGGGGCAAGGTGTCCGTAATCGCCGACTGCGCGGGGCAGGCACGGGGAGACATCCTGGCCTTCACCGACGCGAATACCATCCTCGATGCGGATTCGGTCCACAAGCTCGTGCGCCACTTCGACGAGCCGCGTGTGGGGGCGGTCTGCGGCGAACTGCGCCTGCACGGCCCGGATGGGCGGCCGGCCGACGAGGGGCTCTACTGGCGTTATGAGGTGACCTTGAAGATGCTGGAAAGCCGCCTCAACGCCGTTCTGGGGGCCAACGGAGCGATCTACGCGCTTCGGCGAGACCTGTTCCCGCACGTGCGAGGAGACCTGATAACGGACGATTTCGTCATCCCGATGAAGGTTCGCGCCGGGGGGTTCCGCGTGGTCTATGACCCGGAAGCTTTGGCAGCGGAGGAACTCCCCGGCGGCATCTCAGATGAGTTTCGGCGCAGGATGCGCATCGGCGCCGGCAACTGGCAGGCGCTGCGCCAGTGCGCACACCTCCTTCTGCCATGGACGGGGTTCGTCTCATTTGCGTTCTGGTCGCACAAGGTGCTCAGGTGGCTCGCCCCGTTTCTGCTGTTGGCGGGCTTGGCGGCCAACGTGGCGCTGCTTTCCGAGGCGGCCTGGCGGGTGGTCTTCGCTGCGCATGTGGGCTTCTACGGGTCTGCGGCCCTGGGGCTGCTGCTTCGCCGGCTGCGGCTTCCGGCCGGGCCGTTGCACCTTGTCTCTTACTTCGTTGCCATTAACGCTGCGCTTGCAGTCGGTCTCATCCGGGGCGCCCTGGGTGTGCAACGAGCCGCCTGGCAGAGGACCGCCCGCGAGCCCGTCCCGACGAGGGGGAAGTGATGAGGCTTCTGTGGGTGGCAACGGGGATGCTGGTGGCGGCGGCCTGCCTCCGGGTCCTGTGGCAGGCGCGAAGGAGGAACGTCGCCCTCTGGCTGCCGGCCTACGTGAAGCGCAACTGGGCGGGGAGACGGCGCTCCGGCCGAGCCAATGGCCGGGGCCCGGTCCACATAATGTTCTGCATTGCGGACCACTTCGAGCCGGGCCTGTTCGAGCGGGGGATCGAGCGCGAGCGGCGCCGCGTGGAGCACTGGCTGCGCCATTATCCGGGGCTGGCCTCGCGTTTCCGCGACGCGGACGGGAGGCCGCCGCGGCATACGTTCTTCTATCCAGCCGAGCAGTATCGGGCCGAGCACCTGGAGCGGCTGGCAACGCCGGTGCGCGCGGGATACGGGGAGGTGGAGGTGCACCTCCACCATGACGGCGACACCTCAGCGGGGCTGCGCCAGAAGCTCCTCGAGTTCACCGAACGGCTTCACGGACACGGCCACCTCGGCACCGAACGAGCGGGGGGCGCGGTGCGCTTCGGTTTCATTCACGGCAACTGGGCTCTGGACAACTCCCGGCCGGACGGACGCTGGTGCGGAGTGAACGACGAGCTGCGGGTGCTGCGCCAGTGCGGCTGCTACGCGGATTTCACGTTCCCGTCGGCGCCCTCCCCCACGCAGACCCGCCGCATCAACTCCATCTACTACGCCACGGACGACCCGGCCCAGCCGAAATCGCACGACGACGGCGTGGAGGTGTGCGTGGGAGGAGAACCCGGCGGCGACCTGATGCTGATCCAGGGCCCGCTGGGATTGACGTGGCCGGGAGGCCGGTTCGGCCTGCTGCCGAGGATCGAGACGGGCGGCATCGCCGCCGGGAACCCGCCCGCTCCCCGCCGTGTCGCAAGCTGGGTGCGAGCAAGAGTTTGCGTGGCCGGAAGACCTGACTGGCTCTTCGTGAAAGTGTACACGCACGGGTGCAAGGAGGCCAACTGGGACATCCTGTTCGGGCCGCCGATGCAGGAGCTGCACCGCCACCTGGCGCAGCACTACAACGATGGCCGGCGCTACACGCTGCATTACGTAACGGCGCGCGAGATGTACAACATCGTGAAGGCCGCCGAGCGGGGCCTGGCGGGGGACCCCGGCGAGTATCGGGACCTGGAGGTCCTGCCGCCCCCTCTGGCGGTTGGAGAGCGCTGCGGCGGGCGCATCAAGCAGGAGGCGATCCCTTGAGCAGCCACCATGTCAGTGACAGGTCACCGGAAGTCCGCCGGACGGCCACGGTCCTGTTCGGGCCGGCCGTCCTCGTTCTCATGGCCGCCACCTTCTGGTGGACCGCCCGGTGGATGGTCATCCGGTGGGAGCAGCCGAACAGTTACTACAGCCACGGTTGGCTGATCCCGCCCATCAGCGCCGTCCTGCTGTACCTGAGGCGGAAACGGATCAGCGCCTGCCCGGTCCGCCCGTGCCGGTGGGGATTGCTGCTGCTGGTGGCCTCGATCCTTCTGCATCTGCTGGCCACGGCCTGGCAGGTAGGGTTCCTGTCGGGGTTTGCCCTGTTGGGGTTCGTGGCCGGGTTGGTGCTCACGCTGTTCGGCACTCAGATGCTGGGTGTGACCCTCTTCCCGATCGCCTTCCTGGCCTTTATGGTCCCCGTGCCGGAGGTGCTCATCGAGACCGTAAGCTTCAGGCTGAAGCTCGCAGCGGCACGGGTCGCGGCCAGTGTCGTCGGACTGCTTGGCCTGGTGGCCATACGCGAGGGCAGCTACATCCGCACTCCCACGGGCACGGTGGTCGTGGACGATGTGTGCAGCGGCTTGAAGTATCTTATTTCGCTCACTGCCTTTGGGGCGCTCTATGCATGCATCTCATCGCTGAAGGGCTGGTGGAAAGGGCTGCTCTTTCTCCTCTCGATACCCATATCCTTCGTGGCGAACGTCACCCGCGTCACCCTGATGGTCCTGGTGGCCTATCGCTGGGGCTCGGAGGCGACGCAGGAATGGTACGTCCACGACCTGTTCGGCTTCGCGCTTTTCGTGACGGCTTTCGTCATGCTGTTCGCGGCCGAGTCTGTCCTGCTCAGCGCCCTCTCGTGGGGCCGCAAAGGCCGAGAAGGCCTGACTGACGAACCCCCTGACCCGGCCGACGGAACGCGCGCAGGCACGCCGGCCAGAGCGGCCCGACCCGCGAAAGTGCTCTCGGGAGCCGTCCTGTCAGTCCTGCTGGTCACCGCTGCGGCTTCCAGCTACCTCGCATGGCCGCGGGGCACGGCCGCCGCTTCCGACACGCTGGCCTCGGTGCCCCAGGCGATAGGCGG
>JAUVVP010000363.1 GCA_030604585.1 Planctomycetota bacterium
ACAGCATGCCGTGCTTGATGATGAGATAGGTGTTGGGCAGCTTCGCCGTGCCCTCGCTGGTGATGCTCTCCCAGTGGTGCATCTCCACCGCCGGCTCGTAGACGGCGCTGTGGCCGCCGGCGCGCGCACGGTAGCAGAAGTCCAGGTCCTCGAACTCGATGGGATTGAAGGCCTCGTCCAGGCCCCCGATCTCCTCATACAGCCGATACGGGAACATGAGGCAGGCGCTGATGAGCGCCTGGCATTCACGGCGCCGGTTGAACTCCGGGACCAGGCGCGGCCGTCCCCTGCCGCGAAACCGGACCCGGCCGGTCCGGGAGATGCCCACGCCCGCGCACTGGATGAGGTGCGGCGGGAAGGGGTAGATCAGTTTCGGCCCGGCCAACCCGGCGCCCTCCTCCTCGAGGGCGGCTATCAGCTTCGGCGCCCACTGCCTGTCCGCCGCGATCACATCGTTGTCCATGAAGGCGCAGTAGTCGCCGTAGGCCATATCGAGGCCCTGGTTCCGGCCGGTGGAGCAGCCGACGTTCTCGGGGTTCGCATACCAGCGCAGAACGCACCCTCGCGATTTGAAGCGGGGTTTCATCTCCGCAAGCAGCGCCAACGTCCCGTCGGTCGAGCCGTTGTCAACGACGATGACCTCCAGTTCCACGCCTTCCGACCGGAGCAGGCTCGCCAGGCAGGCTCGCGTGTAGGGCAGTTTATTGTGGGTCAGGATGATGACGCTGACGCGGTGCACGGCCCTTGCCCCCCTACAGAGCCCTGAGGACGGCGGCGGCTACCAGGTCGCACGTGCAACCGACCACGAGGGCGGAGTTGCCCAACATGGCTTCAGGACGCCGTTCGAGCCAGAACTCCACGCCGCGCCTCTTGCCCTGATACGCCACCTTCGGCGGCACGAAACCGTCGCTGAGCACGTCGGCTGCGACCGTGCACTCCAGTGGGAACCCGGCCGCGAACGTCTCGCCCAGGTAGCGCTTGGCAGTCACCATCGGCACCTGCGAGAAGCCGTCCAGCGCCTTGCGCTCGGCCTCGGCAGCCTCGGCGTAGAGGGACACCCAGCTGCAGAGCACGACCACGCCGATGTAGCCCTCCCACACGCCGGCCTCGCCCATGGCCTGGCCGACGGCGCCGCGCAGGGCGTCCGCCAATCCCGGCACGTTCCTGCGGCCCTGCGTCCCCTGGCAGACAACGGAGCTCAGCTCGCAGAACGCGTAGCCCTCGCGCCTTTCTATGGAGTCCTGCGTCTCCAGTACGAGCAGAGCGGCGCCCTGGGCGGGCGCGGGGCCGCTGGGCGCCATGCCTCCGTGCAACCGCTCCAGGACCTCCGGGCGCACAACGTCCGCACCGCCGGCAAGCACGAGGTCCGCCCTGCCGGAGCGGAGTGCCAGCAGGGCCGACTCGAGCGCCTGAGCCCCGCACAGCAGGTCGCCGCAGAAGTTCTGGTTGTAACCCCGCAGCGCGAACTCGATGGCAAGCAAGCTGTCCGTCGAGTTCGGGTAAGAGTGCGAGAAAAGCACGGGCGAGCCGAGGCGCATCCCTTTCTGGTCCACCATCCGCTGGAAGAGCGCCTGAGTGTCCAGGTTGCCCAACATCGTCGCGTAGCAGAGGCCGCATCGCAGGGGGTTGACCTCGTCATGCTGCACGGCGGCACTCTCCAGGGCCAGGGCACCGGCGGCCAGCGCCGAGCGCGACTGGGGGTCCAGGTAGGGCCGGCTCGTCTCTATCAGTTCCTGAAGGTCGAAGTCGGGGATCAGCGCGGCCTCGCGGCGTCCGCGCGGGCCTATCCGCTCGATCTCCTGCGCGACGGCCTGCTCCAGGATGCCTTCGGTAAGATGCTCCAGCCCGAAGCCGAGGCAGCTGACGGGGCCGAGGCCGCTGATGAGCACGCGAGCGTTGTGCTGACCGGCAGCAGGCATTGCTCGGCCTCCCTATGAAGCGTCCGCGGGCCCGGCAGGCTTGCGCAGCACCACCGCTGCGTTGGCGCCCCCTATGCCGGCGGCGTTATTGAGAATGGTCTCGACGGCCGCCTCCCGCGGCGCTCCGTGCACCACGTCCAGCCGGCAATCGGGATCGAGCCTCTGGTGGCCGACCGTCGGCGGGATACTGCCCTTCCTGAGGGTCATCACGGCCGCCACGGCCTCCAGGGCACTGGCAGCGCCCATTGCGTGTCCCAGGGCCCCCTTCAGCGAGACGACGGGAATCCGCTTGGCGCGTTCGCCGAACACCGCATGGAAGGCCCGCGCCTCCACGGCATCGTTGAGTTTGGTGGCCGTGCCGTGAGCATTGATGTGGTCCACCTGGTCGGCATTGATTCCGGCGTCGTCGAGGGCCATCCGGATGGCGGCGGCGGTCCCGAGCCCCTCTTCGTCCGCATGGGTCATGTGGTAGGCGTTGTTGTTGGCGGCCGCGCCGGCCACTTCGGCCAGGACCCTGGCGCCACGTTCTCGGGCGCTTCGGGCGGATTCCAGCAGCAGGCACCCGGCGCCTTCGCTGAAGATGGTCCCCGCGCGGTCCCGGTCAAAGGGCCGCACCGCCGCCGGTGCGCCGTCGGAGGGCAGCGCCATGACCCGCAGCGCGGAAAGGCCGGCCCAGCTCGCCCTCTGGATGCTGTCGTAGCCGCAGGCAAGGGCGGCTTCCGCCCTCCCGGAGCGGATCAGGTCCAGGGCATGCGCGATCGCCGCGTTGCCGGATGCGCAAGAGAGGGAAATGTTGACCAGGGGCCCGCCCGCGCCGAGAGCCTGGGCCACCCGCCGCACCTCCTCGGCGTAGAAGCCGACCTCCAGGCGGTAGGCCCGGGCGTCGCTCCGCTCGCCCTGTTCCGCCAGCTCGCGCTCGAACAGCTCCGCCGGACCGAAATTCGTGGCCAGCACGACCGCCACCGCTGAGCGCTGCTGGGGCGGATGGTCCCTGAACGCCATCGAGGCGGCCTCGGCTGCGAACTGGGCGCCCAGCGACATGCCGCACTCCTGGAAGGGCGACGGGGAGAACCCCCTCACCTCGCCGGCCAGCGCGTAAGGACTGCCCTCCAGGTCGAATCGCGTGATGCGACCGATCCCGCACCTGCCGGCACACAGCGCGCTCCAGAGCTCCTCGACGCCGCTTCCCAGGCATGAGACGGCCCCCATGCCCGTCACGTAGACCGTCCTGGCAGTCACAGCTTCTGCTCCCTTCCGCGGCGCTTGAGCTCCCCTTCCACGTCGCCCCGGCGCACCACGCCCTGCACGCGGCTCGCCACGGCCTCCAGCGAGAGACCGGCACGCGCCGCAAGCCGCCGGGCCGCAGGCGTCGCCCGGACCGCGCCGGAGAGCGGCTCGGGCGCCGGCCCGGCATCCGTTCCCGCGGCGACCGGCTCAAGCCCGGCGGTCAGCTTCCGCCGGTAAGCCGCCAGGACGGCCTCGTTCTCCTCTTCGACCTGCGGCAGGGGCTCGGCGGCGTCCTGGCTGATCAGCGCGATGACGTAGCCGACGGGCACGACGCTCTTCTC
>JAUVVP010000158.1 GCA_030604585.1 Planctomycetota bacterium
CCGATGTACGACCTGCTGCTCTGGGTCGCCGTCGGCGCCCCACTGCTCTGCGCCATCGCCAGCTGCATACCTGCCATGCTGGCCGTCGTCCAGGACCCCGCCGTGGTCCTCCGGGAGGAGTAGGGATGATCGAGCTTGCCGGCGTCAGCAAGGTCTACCGGAAGGCGGGCGCCGAGGTCTGCGCTCTGCCACGGATGGACCTGTCGGTCGGCGCGGGCGAGTTCGTCGCGGTGACGGGGCCGAGCGGATCGGGGAAGACGACACTGCTGCTGATAGCTGGCGGGATGGTCCGCCCGACCGAGGGAGACGTCCGTGTGGACGGCCGGGGCATCTATGCCCTCTCGACCCGCGAGCGGGCGGCGTGGCGAGCGAACACGGTGGGGTTCGTGTTCCAGATGTTCCACCTGCTGCCCTACCTGAACGTACTGGAGAACGTCCTCGTCCCCGCCCTGGCCGGACGACGTGTCGCGCGACAGGAGGCCCTCGGATTGCTCGACCGGTTCGGGCTCGCCGGTCGCCTGAAGCACCGTACTTCGGAGCTGAGCATCGGAGAGCGCCAGCGCGTGGGAATGGCTCGCGCCCTGCTGAACCGCCCGGCCCTCATCCTGGCCGATGAGCCGACCGGCAACCTCGATCCCGACAGCGGCGCTGTGGTCATGGACCACCTCTCGCAGTTCAACAGCCAGGGAGGGACCGTGTTGCTGGTCACGCATGAGACCGCGGCCCTGGAGTGTGCCGACCGCACCGTGAGCCTTCTGAAGCGGTGAGTCACCACACGAAACCAGGAGTATCCTTCATGGTCGCAAGCGACCACCTGCCCGCCCGGTGCGGGCTTCTGGCGGTTCTGGTTGCCGGCCTGATCGGCCTGTGGGCGTGCGGCAAGGACGAGCCCGCCCCGGAGCTGCGACTGCTCTGCTATGTCGGCGGCACGATGCGGCCTGCCGTGGAGGAGCTGCTTCGCATCTACGAGGAGAAGACGGGCCAGAAGGTGGAACTCGACTACGGCGACTCAGGCACCAACCTGATCAAGGTCGAGATGCGCCGCTGGGGTGACCTCTACGTCGCGCATGACCCATTCCTGGCCCCGCTGATGAACAAGGGGCTCGGAACGCAGGGATGGACAGTGGCCGCCATCTCGCCCGTCATCGTCGTCCCCAAGGGCAACCCGAAGGGGATCACCGGGGCCGCGGACCTGGCGCGTCCGGGACTGAGGCTGGGCCTGACGGACCCGGAGTACTCGACGCTCGGGCACATCTGCCCCGTCATCTTCGACAAGGTCGGGCTGCGCGCAGAGATAGAGGCGAACGTGGACACCAACATGCGGATGGGAGGCCAGGTGGCCAACGCCGTTGCCGTGGGGAACCTGGACGCGGCCATCGTCTGGAACGCCGTCGCCCATCTGCGGGCGGACAAACTGGATACCGTCGACATCGCCCCGCCCTTCCTGCCCGACCCCGACGTGGACGTCGTGACCTCCGCGACGTTCGGCGAGGTGGACATGAGCTACATCAAGGTCTTCATCGCCACGCTTGAGTCGTCACGGCATCCCAGGGCAGCCAGGGCCTGCGCCGAGTTCATCGCCTCGCCCGAGGGGAAGGCAGTCTTCGCGCGGTACGGCTTCTCTCCCGTCCGGGAGAGCGACAGGGGACGGGCCGCCGCGGCCGGGGGGCCGCTGCGCCTCTACTGCGGGGCCGGCCTCCGCCCTGCGGTGTCTGAGATCGTGCAGGCCTTCGCGGCGGAGACGGGCGTCGTGGTCGAGTGCGACTACGCCGGCAGCGGCATGCTGATGTCCCGTGTGAAACTGCAGCGGGAGGGCGATCTGTTCCTGCCGGGCGACGTCTGGTACCTGGACCAGATCGACAAGGAAGGCCTGGTCGAGTCCAGGACGATGGTCACCTACTTCGTGCCCGTCATGCTCGTGCAGAAGGGCAACCCGAAAGGCATCGGCACGCTGGAGGACCTGACCCGTCCCGGGGTCCGGCTGGGTCTGGGGAACCCGGACGCTTGCCAGATCGGAAGGATCACCGAGCAGATCCTCACGAAGAACGCGGTCGACATGGAAGCCATCGGCAAGAACCTGACTTTCCACTCCGTCACAGTCAACGAGCTGGGCCTTCAGGTCCAGACCGGCCGGGTCGATGCAGCGATCGTGTGGGACGCCATCGCGGCCTACTACGCAGATTCCTGTGACACCGTCCCCATCCCTCTTGCCCAGAACGAGATCTCCCGCGTTGCGATCGGCGTCCTTCGGTTCTCCGAGCACAAGGAGATGGCCGGCAGATTCGTGGATTTCGCCGCTGGCGAGAACGGTAAGGCGATCTTCGCGAGGCACCATTACCGGGTCGAGCCGCCGGCGTAGCGCGTGTGGAGGCATCGGTCGATGAGGCACGACAGAAGCCCAGACGGTGACCTGCCACCGGTGGCCGGGCCGCACCTGCACGTGCTCTCGGTCGTCAGCATGGGGCTGCTGGCGATCTTCCTGGCCGCCGTGCTGGCGCTGGTGGTCGCCGACGTCGGCTATACGGACTGGGAGACCGTCGTCGGCCTGTTCCGTTCAAGGGAGGTCATGGCGGCCATACGCCTGACGGCTGTCACCTCGACGCTGACGCTGATGCTCGTAGTGGTCTTCTCCGTGCCGGCCGGATATGCGCTGAGCCGGTACCGCTTCCCGGGCCACACGCTTGCGGACACGGTGGTTGATCTTCCCATCGTCCTGCCTCCCGTCGTCATCGGCGTCTCGCTGCTGGTCTTCTTCACGACGGCGCCCGGCAGGTGGATCGAGGGGATGGGTTTCCGTCCGCACTCGGTCGCCGCAATTGTCCTGTGCCAGTTCTTCGTCGCCGCATCGTACGCGATCCGCTCGGCCAAGGCCGCCTTTGACAGCGTCGACCGCAACCTGGAGCACGTGGCGCTGACGCTCGGCTGCACGCGGGCGCAGGCGTTCCGAATGGTGTCCCTGCCTATCGCTCGGGGTGGTCTCATTGCTGGCGCCATCATGGCGTGGGCGCGCGCCGTCGGGGTCTTCGGGCCGTTGATGGTCTTCGTTGGCTCCATCCGCATGAAGACCGAAGTGCTGCCGACCACCGTCTACCTGGAGCTGACGATCGGCCGCATCGAGGTCGCGCTGGCCGTGGCCCTGGTGATGCTGGCGATGGCCTTCATCGCGCTGGCCTTCATCCACTGGCTCTCTTCCGGCCGCAGGTGGTGGGGCCTATGATCCAGGTGAGCCATCTCTCACTGCGGGCGGGCGACTTCCATGTGCGCGAGGTCAACCTGGAAATCGCGCCTCAGGAGTACTTCGTCCTGCTGGGGCCGACCGGCTCGGGCAAGACGCTGCTGCTGAAGTGTCTCTGCGGGCTGGTGCGTGCGCTGAGCGGGACGGTCCGGATCAACGGGCAGGATGTCACCCATCTCGAGCCGAGGCGCCGCCGGATCGGCTACGTGCCGCAGGACTGCGGCCTGTTCCCGCACATGGACGTGGCGCGGAACATCGCGTTCCCGCTGCGCGCGCGGGGCAGTTCCCAGAGGGATGCCCTCCGCCAGATCATGCCGTTTGCGGAGGCGCTGCGAGTCAGGGGGCTGCTGGACCGGTCGCCGGTTGGACTCAGCGGCGGGGAGCGCCAGAAGGTAGCGGTTGCCCGCGCCCTGGCTGGACGGCCGGACCTGCTGCTGCTGGATGAGCCGGTCAGCGCGCTCGACGAGCCGTCCCGCAAGGAGGCATGCGCGGAGCTACGCCGCGTCCAGCGGCAGTTCGGCATCGCGACCATCCACGTCTGCCACAGCACGGAAGAGGCGTTCACCGTCTCGGACCGGGCCGGGGTGCTCTGCGGCGGCAGGCTGGTCCAGGCGGGCACGATGGAGAAACTGGTCCGCAGGCCGAGGAACGAGACGGTGGCCAGGCTGCTCCACGCGGAGAACATCTTCAGCGGCCGGGCCGCGCCGAGCGACGACGGCGCCACGCTGGTCAGCTTCGCGGGGGGCGAGATCCGCGTGCCCGGCAGCCATCAGGGGGACCTGAAGTTAACGGCGAGGCCCGAGGCACTGCGGGTGCTGCCCGACGGCGCCAACGCGCCGAACACCGTCCGCGCCCTGCTCACGCGGGTTGACTACCGGGGCAGCCACTGGCACCTGGAGTTCGACGCGCAGGCGCGGATCGTCGTCCACCTGCGGCCCGACATGGTCGGCGGCGGACTGGCGGCGGGCCGGCACTACGCAGTGCAGTTCCCCCTGGATGCGGTGCACGTTCTGGAGGGCTAGCATCGACGTTGGCGGGCCCTGCGCCACACGTCACGCTGTTGCCCTGCGCGCCTTCCACCAGACTGCCACCGTGGCCGACAGCACGACCACAATCCCCGCAACCGCCAGGAGCAGCACGTTCCGCCGCGTTGCGCCCGCCACAGCGGGTGCCGCGAGCGCCTGCGCGGTTGCCGGCTCGGCCCCCGGCTCGGCCGCCTCGACGGGGTATGCCGGCGCGCCGTACGCGGTCCACTCCGTGGTCGTCAGCAGGTCGGTGCCCGGCGCGGTCGCCTTGTAGACGCAGAGGCACGGGCCCGTCAGAAACGCGCAGGCCTCGGCGATGTTGTGCGGGTTGATGCCCGCGCCGACCAGCGCGTAGAGCAGGCGGCCGCGGCCGTACACGGCGAACGCCATCGGCTTCGCGAACGTAAGGAGGTCAGTCTCACTGTGCAGCAGCATGCTGACGAAGCACTCCTCCGCCGGGTCGCTGCGCGACACGCGCACAACGGAGAAGGCGATCCGCAGCGGCGGTCCCGGCACCCAATCCCTCAGCTCCTGGGCCGGCTCGCCGGGGGGGCCCGGCAACTCGAGCGTCCCCGACATCCTGGCCAGCTCGGCCTGCAGCACGCCGGCGGCCCCCTCGTCCTTCGCCTTGTCGCCGCTCTCCAGCAGCACCCACACAGCGGACTCGCCAGCCACGATCCGTCGGGCGATCTCCTCTCGGCACGGCGAGGAAACCAGCCCCTCGACCGTGTCGGCCGTCAGCGGGCCCGACCACGCCTCGTCCTCGATCGAGGAGGCGACCGGGTACTGCAGGACGAGCCACGGCAACGGCTGCTGCCCCCGCGATTCCCAGAGATCCCGCAGCGAACTGTCGGGATCGGCCCCCAGGTCGACTGTGCGAACCGTGAGCCGCGTCGTGCCGATCTCCGTGGTCGCCATTCCCTCAAGCGCCGCGACGGCCGCCAAATGGTGGGCGGCGAGGGGACCGCGGTGGAACACGACTGCTCGGTAAGGCTCGACGGCCCAGTTGTCGAACGCGAAGCGAAACACGGGGACATCGCAGGCGCGGGCCGGCGCGGCGGCAACCTGAACCAGGATCAACAAGCCGATGGCCAGTCGGACCTTCATTTCCCGTCCCCACTCCTGGCGTCGGCTACTTGGGTCGGCGCGAAGCAGAGCACCTGGCCGTCCGTCAGGGACACGAAGATGCGCCCCCTGTGGTCGACGGCCGTGCCGTCCTTCACGGGCGCCGCCGGTAGGGGCACGCGCCAGAACTCCTTTCCGTCCTTGACGTCGATGGCGGCAAGGAAGAAGCCGCCTTCATAGCCAATCTGGCCGGCGGCCAGCAGTGCGTCGGGCGCCAGGATGAAGCTGCGGAACAGCAGGTCGGGCTTCTGCCAGAGGGCCTCGCGCCTGACCATCTCGGGCCTCAGAGCGATCCGGCGGCGCGCCACGGCATCCTCCGGCGTGCCGGGCGGGAAGGGAGCCAGCAGGGCCAGGTCCGCGTGCTGACTGCCTTCGTAGCTGGCGTCGTAGCTGAGCGTGTTGCCGTCGTCGAACGTGTGCTCGAACCGGACGTACTGCCCATACTGCGGGTAGTAGGGATAGAACGCCGACCGATAGGGCGAGTGGGTACCG
>JAUVVP010000242.1 GCA_030604585.1 Planctomycetota bacterium
CATCCACGTTGGCGGCTCACCGTCCGGGCCGGCGCCGGATGACCTTGCACGCCACGTCTCGGGCAAAAGGCGGCACCTCGAAGGTGAGGGCGCCGTTCTCGGTACTCGCTTCGACGGTTGCGATCACTTCCCCTTTGACCGTGTCCCAGACCTCCACCCTGTAGGGGCCGTCCTGGAGGCCGGGCACGGTGACGACCGCCGCGGCGCGCTTCTGCTCGGACCAGTCTGCACGCTGGGAGAAGGAGGCGGGATCGTAGACCCAGCAGAGGGCGCGCGTCTCGTTCCTCAGGCAGCGGGCCAGCAGGCGTCTCTGCCCGCCCTTGTCTTCGGCCGAGGCCGGCGCCGAGCGATAGTCCATCCCGCGGCGGTCCTCGCCCTCGGCGAAGGCGGCCAGGCCGGCGAAGTCGCCGTAGAGGTCCTTCCGGTCAATGAGCACCCACCACCAGGGGCAGGCCGTCCCGGCGCACGGCAGCATGTAGGAGGTCCACAAGGTGTTGTAGATGACGCGCCGAGTCAGCTCGGGGTCCTGGGCGAAGGGGCTGATGCCGGCCTCGGTGACGAGCAGGATCTTCCGGAACTTGTCCTTGAGGAATTGCCGGTCGGAGGTGAGCCGCCCGGCCATGTCCGCGTCGAAGATGTGGCCGGCGTAGATGTCCATCTCTTCGAGCGCGAGGGTGGGATAGGCGTAAGGGGCCCGGTGGTTCCACATGCCGCTGGTAACAAGGTGGCGGGCGGGATCGTGCTCTCGGATGTGCAGGATTACCTGGCGGACGAATTCGGCCGCCCTGCGGCCGATGGCCTCCGAGTCCCGCTTGCGGAAGAAGCCCAGGTCGGGCTCGTTGAGCACTTCCCATGCCATTATGGAGGTGGCATAGCCCCACCGTGCGACTATGTAGCGCGCTTTGCGTTTGTAGAACTTCAGCGCCTCCGGGGAGTCGTAGAGCTCGACGGGCGACTTCAGCGGCCCCCCGTACCGGGTCCAGTAGGGGCTGCCTTGGCGGCGCTGTGGGTCGTGCCCGTAGAAGTCCGATTCGTGCTCGCCGAGCTCGCCGTGTGCCGTGAACAGCAGCATCAGGTAGACGCCCTGTTGGCGCGCCGCCTCGACCACGTGGTCGAGCCGCCAGGCGTTATGGAGGTTGTAGCGCCCCAGGTCGCGATAGTGCACGTCGTAGGCCTTGGTCCACTCGATGCCGACGCCCCAGGGGGACATCCAGATGCGGCCGAAGTTCTCCCCGGCGGCGGCCATCTTGCTCAGGAATCGGTCATATGCGTAGGTGCCTTCGGCGGCCGGGATTGCCACGCCCATGGCGCGGGCCCGCAGGTCGTCTACGGCGGCGATGTTATGCCCGATGGGGAAGTAGAATGTCCCGTCGTCGAACTCCAGGTAGTCCGGGTCGGTGCGGCTTACCCGGATGAAGCCGCGGCTGTGGCTCTCGACACACTGGAACGTGGCCGACTCGCTGCGCGTGCGCTCGCCGTCGTCCACCTCGACGTAGTAGCTGTAGGTGCCGAGCTGCCGGGGTGCGAAGCGGATCTTCCACTGGCTCCTGCCCATCGGGATCAGCCGCTCGGCGCCGTCCTCCATGCGCCGCAGGTAGCCCTGGTAGAAGAACCCCTGCACGGTCGTGGTCGTGCCGTCGGGGCGGGTCAATATGCCGGCGACCTTCACCTCGTCCGGGTCGAAGGGATTCGCGTAAGCGCGCGCCAGGTTGAGCGAGACCTCGAACTTCTCGTAGCGGCCTATCTCGGCGCCGTTGATGCGCAGGTTGTAGATAGCGTTGCGGTGGGGCAGGACTTCGGGACTGCGCTGCAACACGATGTCGTCGAGGAACAGGGGCCCTTCGTAGGCCTCCTCGCAGATGAACTTGACGCCGAACTCCAGCACGTCCTGGCGACAGTAGCCGTCCCAGGGCTTGAAATGTCCGCCGGGCTCCCAGTCCAGGCTCCGCGCGGTCAGGTCCAGCTTCAGGTCGGTCCACGAGCCCCGGGGCAGGTAGGCTGGCCTGAAGTGCTGGTAATAGCTCAGCTCGGCGTCCTTCAAGTAGACTATCACCTGCACCTTATCGGGGGCGCTCTGCGGGACATAGACGCTCAGCAACAGGTGGGTGAACCGGTGCAGGCGGCCGGCAGCATCGGCGAACGTCACCCCGGCCCCGCTCGCAGGGGGCAGGGACGCGTCTATGCGCAGGCTCTGCCCGCGGGCCTGGGGAGCTTCAGCGGTCCGGCACGGCGCTTTCGATAGCCTGCCTTCCTTCAGGACGCGCCACCCCTCCGCGCCATCCTCGAAATCGTACGCCGTCAGGTAATCCCGGTCCGCTGGGGCCCCCTCAGTCACGCTCGGGACAAGTCCCTCGGCTGCCAGGGCTCGGGGCCAGAGCAACGCTCCCGCCAGAAGCGCCGCCGTGATCAACGTGTGGAGAGGTGCCATCAACACTCGTGCCGTATCTGAGTTCCTGCCGGGCCAGGTCAGGCCCTCATTATACCGGAGTTCAGGTCCCGCGCAGGGGGCAGGCCCATTGGGAGCTGTTCAAGCCTGCGTGGGAAAGGGGGCGAGAATGATCGGATGCTTGGTGCCTCGCACCACGCCCTTCCATCTGCCGGAAAGCCATTCGCCAGTGGGCCGTTAAGCAGCGGACCTTGTGGTCCGGCACCCCCGGCGAGACGCCGGGGGCTACCCGTACCGGGTAGGCGGGGCGTCTCGCTCCGCTCTTCGCGAATGGAGTGGCCAGGGGGAACGCAATGCTTCCAGTTCAGCAGTCCAGTAGGTCGCCGCGCAACCGGGCTCTTGCAGGCGGGAGCCGCCGCCTGCTACAATGAAGAGAGAGGTGAAGTATGACCGGGGAGACTGTGGCCAAAGAGACCGTGAGGATCCAGTGCGTCTGTGGGGGGGAGGTCCTGTTTGAGCCACAGCTCCTCGGCCGAATCATCCCCTGCCCGCACTGCGGCCGCTACCTGCGGCCGGCCCTTCAGTTCCTGCTGGCCGAGGGGTCGCAGGCGCCCAACCTGACCGCGCAGTGCACCTGCGGGCACTTCATCGTGGAGAGCCCGGCGAAGGTGGGCAAGCGCGCCCGCTGCAAGGTCTGCAAAAGCCACCTTCTGATGCCCGAGCCGGCGGTGAAGTTCGGCGTTGACCCGTTGGTGCGGGTGCCGCGCAGGATCCTGCAAAGCCGGGTACAGAAGATGGAGGTGGGGCGGGAGCGCACCCCGCGGGAGATGGCCAGACTCCGAAGCGCCGCCCACGCCGGGCGCATCAGCCTGCGTCCGGGCGAGCACATCTGCGTTAACGAGAAGTGCGGCGCGCTGCTCGGCGTGCGGGCCAACGTCTGTCCCAAGTGCGGTACCAACCGTCTCACCGGGGAGCGATACGAAGGCCCGGGGCCTTCGGGCGACGCCCTGGGGGAATGGCGCGAGGTTTGAGCCCGCCTGCGGCCTGCCTTGACAGATGACCCGCTCAGGGTCAGTCCTTTTGCAGCGGAGCGGCTCCGCCATGTCGTCCGCCCTGAGCTTCGAAGCCCACGAATGGACTCGCTTCAGCGTGCCGCACGCCCTGCGGCTCATCGGCGAGCACCAGCACCTGCTGGGCGCCGGCTCCATATCGCTTGCCAGCACGTTAAGGCTGCGCGTGGAAGCGGAGGAGACGCCCGGAGAGTTCTCGCTCCGGTTCGGCTCCGGTGCACGCGGCGAAGGTGCTCCGCCACTATCGGGCAGCCCCTTGATCGCCGAGTTCGCCGTCCGTTGGGAGAACGCGATCGAGGAAGTAATCGTCGAGGACGGCTCTCTGCTGGAAAGCCTGGGCATCTACGTGGACTTCGGTCCCCTGTGGGGCGTCTGTGGGCAGGAGGCGATGCTGGCCGCGCCCGCCCTGGCGGTCGGGCTGGCCGTGGCCGTCACCGCGCACCGGGGCGAGGGCCGGGCGCTCACGGAGGTCGGGCTGGCGGAGCTGGCCTCTGGGCTGCGGCACGCCATTGAGCCCAAGGGGACGGGCAGCCCGGACCGCTTCTACAGTGACGCGCTGCTCGGCATCGTGGGGGGCGTCGGATACGCGGAGCCGGGAGGCCGGCGTCTGAACGTCCAGCAGCTCCTGCCCCCCGGCTCGTTCCTGCTGGCGCTGGCGCCCGGCGTCGAGGCCATGACCGGCGAACCCGAGCGCGAGGCCGCGGCGCGGCGGGCCCTGAAGGCCGCGCATCAGGCAGGCGCCGACATCATGGCCCAGGGCGACGAGGGGGTTGCGGCGCTCTTCGAGCTGGCCGGGAACGCGCTGAGTCAGGAGCAGACGGGCATGCTCTACGGCCTGCTGAGGGTCCGGCAGATGGCGGAGGAGTTCCTCGAACACCTCGGCGAGCCCTTCGTGGACAACGACCGGATGGCCGAGATATGCGATGAAGAGAGCGCCATCCTGGCGGACTACTTCGCCTTTCCCGCTGCTGCCTACGAGGGGATAAGTGGCGCAGCGGCCGAGATGGGGGCGCTCGGCGTCAAGCTCATGTGGGCCTTCGGGAGCTATCCGGCGGCCCTCATCATCGCCCCTGGCCGGCGCGGAGAGGTCGTCCGAGCCCTGTCGAGGAAGTTCCAGGACACGCATTTCCTGACCGTGGACATGGACCCCACGGGCCTGATCGCCGGGGAGGGGGACGAGCCGGAGTCCGTCCCCACCCGCTAAGGGGCTATTGCGAAACCCCGTTCGTGACGAGGACGAGCGAGAAGCCCGAGGGCAAGGCGGCAGGCGCAA
>JAUVVP010000236.1 GCA_030604585.1 Planctomycetota bacterium
CATCCAGAAGGACATAGCTCTGTCCGAATCCGAGCAGAACAATCTGGGGGTCAGTCTCAACCAGTTCCTTGAGAGTCAGAAAAAGTACCAAGAACTGAATACGAGCATTTTGCAGCTCATGGCGGAAGAGCGCGCATTGGACGACGAGAGAAGAGATGTTGACCGTCGGCTTGAGCAGCAGCGCGGACCCGCACGGGAGGAGTACAATCGCCTTCGCAAGACGCATAGGCTGAAATTGGCAGCGTTTCAACTCCTGGTCCTTCTGCCACTTCTGGTAGTGGGAGCAATCTTGATCATGAAGAAACGTGCCAGCATCTACTTCCCGCTCTTTGTTGCCTTCGGAGGTGCAACACTTCTCAAAGTCACTTTGGTCATACATGAGTATTTCCCAACCAGATACTTCAAGTACATTCTCATCAGCGTGCTCCTGCTTGCCGTAGCCAGATTGCTCGTGCACTTCATCAGGACTGTAGCGTTCCCAAAGGCACAATGGCTGACGAAACAATATCGTGAGGCTTACGAACACTTCCTCTGTCCGGTTTGTGAATATCCGATACGAATCGGGCCGCGGAGATTCCTGTACTGGACACGCAGAACGATCAACAAGATCGTTATGCAGAAGGAACACGAGGGAGGAGAAGAGACCTATACTTGCCCGTCATGCGGGACGGCTCTATTCGAGAAATGCCCCTCGTGTCAGAGCATCAGGCATTCGTTGCTTCCACACTGCCGACATTGTGGCGCGGAGAAGGGAATAGGACTGTGATCTAACCACTGAATTCACGCGAGGACGAATAGCGCATGACACTGTTTCTCGCGAGTGATTGATCACGGTAGAAGGCGTTGACCACTCAGGCCTGGCCGCGTGGCCGTCAGGTGCTGAAGGATCAAGCCCGATTGCGCACAGACACGCAGTGTCTGCGTCGTCGGGCTTTCTGTTTGTGGGATGGGAGCAGGAGAGCGCCCCGGCCGAGATGACCGGGGTAGGAAGGGAAGCCATTGACGTTTGCGCAGCAAGAGAAACGCCTCGTCCTCAGCCCATGTAGCTCAGGCTCTCTAGCCTGAGGAGCCGCCGGAGGCGGCTTCAGCAGACAAGAGTGTCTGCTCTACAACCTCATCGTCGTAATCCCTGCGAGAACAACGACGACGACGACTCTCCGAAGACTGTTTCTTTTGCCAGCGCGAAGCTCATCAAAAGGAGCTTTGTCGTCTCGGCGCTCCCGGCGCCCTCAGCGGTGAACCCTTCTTGTCCGAGGGTCTTCGGCCGTCCGGCTCAGCTCCGTCCTCCGTGTCCCCGCCGGAGGCGGGCAAGCTCCGTGCCTCCGTGTTGAACCGTGGCTTGTCGGAGTTCGCCGAACAGCGTCAGCACGGTCGAGTCGGTCAGGCGGACGGTGCCGAGGGTGCCGGCGAGGGACCGGTCGCCGGTGAAGACCACGATATCGTTCTGGCGCGTGCGGCCGCTGAGCTTCGCCGGGTCGGACTTGCTGGGGCCGTCCACCAGGACCTCGACCCGCCGGCCCACCATGGCGGCGCGCCGCTCGGCGTCAATCTCCTCCTGGGCGGCCAGCAGGCGCTGGTTGCGTTCGCGCTTGACCTCGTCCGGCACGTCGTCGGGCCAGTTCGCGGCGCGGGTCTGCGGACGCGGCGAGTACTTGAAGATGAAGCTCTGCTGGAATCGCACGTCCCGCAGCAGCCTCAGCGTGTCGTCGAACTCGGCGTCGGTCTCCCCCGGGAAGCCGACCATGAAATCACCGGCCAGCTCCACGGCGGGAATGCGCTCGCGCGCCCTGCGGACCATGTGCCGATAGTCGGCCGCGGTATAGCCGCGGTTCATCCGGCGCAGCACGGCGTCGGAGCCGCTCTGGGCCGGCACGTGCAGGTACTCGCAGACCCTGACCAGCCCGGCCACGGCGCCCAGGACCGCATCCGACATGTCCCTCGGATGGCTGGTGACGAAGCGGATGCGCCGCAGGCCCTCCACCTCGTTCACCAGCGCGAGCAGCCCGGCCAGCCCCGCGTCTTCGCCGTCCAGGCCGCGGCCGTAGCTGTTGACGTTCTGGCCGAGCAGGATGACCTCCCTCACGCCGTCCGCCGACAGGGCCTCGACCTCCTCGACGACCTCCTGCGGCGGCCGGCTCACCTCCCGCCCGCGCACGTAGGGGACGATGCAGTAGCTGCAGAAGTTGTCGCACCCGCGCATGACGCTCACGTAGGCGCGGTGCGGGCCGACCCGCATGCCGGGCGCGCGGGCGAAGCTCACCTCGCCGTCCCCCTCGACGTCCACGATGGGTCCCTGCCCGGCCATGACGTGGCGGAGGTACTCCGGAACGCGCAGGAAGGCGTGCGTGCCGCACACGAGGTCCAGGAAGCCGAACCGCTCGATCAGCTTCGGCCCGAGGCGCTGCGCCATGCAGCCGATGACTCCGAGGACGAAGCGCCCCTCGCGCAGCGCCCGCCGCCGATAGGAGCCCAGGTGCGACAGAACCCTGTCCTCGGCGTGCCGGCGCACGCTGCACGTGTTGTAGAGCACCACGTCGGCGCGGGCGGCATCGTCGGTCAGGGCGAAGCCGCTCCGCGCCAGCTCGCCCCGCAACAGTTGGCTGTCCAGCTTGTTCATCTGACAGCCGAAGGTGACGATGCAGACTGTAGGGGGCGTCCCGCTCATCCGATCCCCTTTCCTCTCGCTCTCGCGCTCGCTCTCCCTCTCGCTCTCGCTCTCGCGCTCGGAAAGGCAGGTGTTAGTTGTTAGTTGTTAGTTGTCAGTTGGCAGTTGTCAGGGGGTTGGTGGAGGGGGCCGGCCGGGGCTTGCCGCCCGAGATGGCCCCTAAGCCTACCCCTCGGAGATGAACCTTGAGACGAGCCGCTCGACGGTCTGGCGCCCCCTTCTTTCATCCCTGGAGCTTCTCCCCTCGACGTTCAGGCGCAGTTCGGCGGCCTCCCCGGGCTGGCGCAGGTTAAACCACCAGTTCTCCAGCCGCACCGTCACGCCGTCAATGAGTTCCCGCTCGGCATCGCGGAACTCGTCCCGCACCTTCGCGAGCACGTCCTTGGCCGCCTCCGCCGTGGGGACCGGGATGGCGATCTCGCCGCTCTGGCTGAAGCGGTTCAGGTCGGCGGCCAGATCCGAGACCGACCTCTTCTCCCGCGACAGGTGGCAGCAGACCGTCAGCAGCGCGATGAAGGGCGAGGGGAACCGCCAGAAGTCCTTGAAGTAGTGCAGCCCGCTCTGGTCGGCCGCGTAGAGCGCATCGTTGCGGCGGAAGTGCTGCGCGAAGGCCAGCGGCGAGGTCGGCAGGGCTACGGGCGTGCCCTCGCCGCGGGTTACGCGGGCCCTCAGGGCGGCCGTAGACCTCAGATCGTAGGCTATGCAGGCCCCCGGGCTGCGCATCAGCAGCTCGGCGGCAATCAACCCGGCCGCCACATCGTGGCGCAGCAGCTCGCCCCTTTCGTCGAAGAACGCTATCCTTTCGCCGGCGAAGTCAATGGCCGCACCGAGGGCCGCCCCTGACTCGTCCACATTACCCGCCACGGCGGTCGCGACGGCCTGGGAAGGGAACCGCTTGCCGAGGAATGGGTTGTGGCCGTCCGCCTCGAAATGGCTCGGCACCAGCTCCACGAGCAGCTCGGCGAAGATGGCGTGAAGGACCCGGCCGGCCGCGCCGCACCCGGCGTCCAGCGCCACCTTGAGCCGCTCAAGTCGCGGGGCGAACTTGCGGACGTAGGCGACGTAGTCCGGCACCGGGGTCGCATGGTCCCTATGCCCCGGCAGCCGGCTGCAACCGGTGCGGAGCCTCCGCGCGATCAGACCGACCTTCTCCAGCCCTGTGCCGAACCCCAGGGGCGTGGCGTCGCTCCGCCAGAGGCGGATGCCGTTGATGTCGTCCGCGTAGTTGCCGCCGCCGATGAAGGCCGCGCCGGTGCAGCCGTCCGTGCCCAGGACGAAGGCGAGCAGTTCCGGCGGCACCGAGCCGATGTTGACCGTGTCCATGCCGCCGCGATTGACGCCCTCGCAGAATATGCGCGCGAAGCCGCGCGAGTTGTCGCGCAGGTCGCAGGCCACCACCAGGCGCGAGCCGGACGGGACCTCCGCCCGGAGGAACTGGGCGGCGGCCAGGCCCACCTTCCGGACCACGTACTCATTGAACTCCTGCGGAACACGGCCCAGGACGGCTGTCGAACGGAATACCGAGGACGCCACCTTGGGGTCGGTCGTCATCGAGCCGGCCACCTCGGCGCTGCGGTGCTGGCACAGCAGGCACTTGGGGAATTGATTGCGCTGCCGCGTGCGGCAGATGGCCAGCGAGATCGAATACTTCTCACCCGGGCAGGTCCGCTCCTGCGCCATATGCCTGGCAGTGGAACGTACGCTCTTCAAGGGTCCACCTCACGCATCGAGAAGGATCGCGTAGAACCTCATGTGACACCGGGGGCAAGGTGATCGTTTACTTTGCAGACGTTGTCGCATGAGGTGTCGCACCCCGAACCGCCCTGGGCGCGACAACCTGCCGTTAGGATACGCCAAGGAGAGGGAACGCGTCAAACCGCTCCGCTGCCGGATCGCGATTGCTCTTGATGCTTTTGCAGCCAATCGGACACGTGGCCCTTCCGGAGCCGGCGAGTGCGCCCCGGGTCAACCGCCGGCGCCACTTGCTCTGTTGAGAAGGTCCAGCGCGGAAAGGGGGAAAAGGGGTCTGACCCTTTAGTGAGCTTCGCGCTGGCAAGAGAAACGGTCTTCGGAGAGTCGTCCTCGTCCCGCTCGCTGAGGACGAGGCGTTTCTTTTGCTGCGCAAACGTCAACAGTCC
>JAUVVP010000174.1 GCA_030604585.1 Planctomycetota bacterium
AGTTTCGCGACATGAAGATACTGCTGTCGAGCGAGCTGGTGGAAGGGAGCCGCGTCATGTTCCGCCGCCTGATATCCGGGCGGATCGCGCGGGTGGCTCCCTACCTGTTGGTGGCGGACGTGGACCTGTATCCCGTCGTCCACGATGGCCGCATCTACTGGATGCAGGACGCCTACACGCGCAGCAGCCTCTATCCGTACAGTGAGCCGGCCCGTGACCGCCGGCTCAACTACATCCGCAACTCGGTCAAGGTGGTCGTTGACGCCTACGAGGGGGACATGACCTTCTACGTGGCCGACGAAACCGACCCCCTGGTGCAGGCCTATGCAAGAATGTTCCCCGAGGTCTACAGGCCGATCTCGGAGATGCCGCCGGGCCTGCGCAAACACGTGCGCTATCCACTCGGCCTGTTCGGCCTCCAGGCGGCGAAGTACGCTACCTTCCACATGCGCGATCCCCAGACCTTCTACAACCAGGAGGACCCCTGGGAGGTCGCCATGGAGGAGTACGGCGGACAGAAACAGCGGGTGGAGAGCTACTACATCGTCATGAGGCTGGCGGACAGCGAAACCGCCGAGTTCCTCGTGATGCTCCCGTTCACCCCCAAGGGCAAGGACAACATGATCGCCTGGCTGGCGGGACGCTGCGACGGCGACCACTACGGAGAGCTGGTGGCCTACATGTTCCCGAAAGGCAAGGTGGTGAGCGGCCCGCTCCAGGTCGAGAACTGGATCGACCAGGACCCGGACATCTCCCAGCAGTTGACGCTCTGGGGCCAGGGCGGCAGCAGCGTCATCCGGGGCAACCTGCTGGTCATACCCATCGCGGGGGGCATCCTTTACGTCGAGCCGCTCTACATCCGGGCGGCGGGCGGAGGTGTGCCTCAACTGAAGCGCGTCATCACCGCCTACGGCATGCGTGTCGCCATGGCGCCGAACCTGGCCGAGTCCCTGCGGGCCCTCTTCGGCAAGGGCGTCGTCGCGCAGCCGGAAGCGGCGCCCGAAGAGGCGCCGCCGGAGCCTCCTGCCCTGGTGCGGGTCCCCGACGAGGAAGCGCGCGCACTGCTGCAAGGCGCCCTCGACCACTACAACAAGGCCCAGCAAGCCCTGCGCGAGGCCGACTGGCAGCAGTACGGCCTTCACATGCAGCAGATGAAGGCCAAGCTGGACGCCGTTGCCGAGTCGCTCGCGCAGGCCCAGGGGTCGTGACGGGCGCATCTACGTGCCCGTCGGCGGCCGGTGAACGGCTTCTCTGCCCGCTGACAGTCCAGCGCCATGAGCATCCTGCACATTTTCCTGATTGCCGTCGGACTGGCGGCGGACGCCTTCGCGGTCTCCGTGGCCGAAGGGGTGGCGCTGCGCAAGGTCACCCGCGAGGACACGCTGCGCGTCGCCCTCTACTTCGGCGCATTCCAGGCGGCCATGCCGGTGGTCGGGTGGCTGGCGGGCCATTCTCTGCGGTCCGTGGTTGAATCGTACGACCACTGGGTGGCCTTTGGCCTGCTCATGCTCATCGGGGGCAAGATGGTGGCGGATGCGCTCTTTGGGTTCGGGACGGCGGAGCCGCGCAGCCCGAGCCGGGGCGGGCGCCTCATCATGCTCTCCATTGCCACAAGCATTGACGCCCTTGCCGTGGGGATGAGCCTGGCCATGCTCCGGGTGCGCATATGGACGCCGGCCGTCATCATCGGCGTCGTCACGGGGCTGCTGTGTGCCACGGGCATACAGATGGGCGACAGGATCGGTTCCCGCCTGGGGCGCTGGGCCGAACTGGGCGGCGGCACCATCCTCTGCTTCATAGGCGCCAGGATACTGACAGAGCACCTGCTCTGAGCCGGCTGGCCCCGGACGCGGGAAAGCCCGGCCCAGTCCTGATGGATCGAGCCCCACCGAGGGTAGCTGAGCATGGTCTCCAAAGGGTTCCTGGAGGAGCTGTATGCGGAATACAACCGCCGCGAGTGCGCCCTTTGCGACCCGGTCAAGTTCCTTTACCTTTACGAGGACGCCCGGGAGCGCGAGGTGGCGGGCCTGATCGCCGCGCTGCTGGCCTACGGACGGCTCGAGCAGATCCTCAGGTCCGTGGCCGGCGTTCTCGACAGGCTGGAGGGGTCGCCGCGCAAGTTCCTGCTTTGTCAGACGCCTCAGGAGCTCTTGAGTGCCTGTAGAGGCTTCAAACATCGTGTCACCAGTGCCAAGCAGCTCGCGGGCCTTCTGTGCGCTGTGAAGGGCGTGCTGGAGGCACACGGGTCGCTTCAGGCCTGCTTCTGCGGTCATGATGACCCGTCCGCGCAGACCATCCTGCCCGGCCTGTCCGGCCTGGCGGGGGAGTTAGAGCGCAGAGGAGGGGAGCTGGACCATCTCGTTGCCCACCCGGCCAGGGGCAGCGCCTGCAAGCGGTGGAACCTGTACCTGCGCTGGATGGTGAGGTGCGACGCCGTGGACCCCGGGGGGTGGAGGGAGGTCTCGCCAGCGCGCCTGATCGTGCCGCTGGACGCCCATATGTGGCGCGTCTGCCGACAGTTAGGACTCACGCGCCGCAAGACGTGCAATCTGCGGGCGGCCCTTGAGATCACCGACGCGTTCCGCCGCATATCCCCGGGCGACCCGGTCAGGTACGATTTCGCCCTCATGCACGCCTCTCGGGATGGCAGGCTGGATGAGATGGTCTGAGGAGCGGCAGCCGATGCACTCACGCGACGCAGCTTCTGCTTGACCGGGCGCTGCTAAGAAGGCGATAATGGCATGCCGAGGGTTCGCCGCGGCGGTGGGGGGAGTGTGGTCGTCGGTGGAGGTGACCTATGATCGTCAGGAAACGAGGCTACGCGCGGGTCGGTTTTGTCGGCAACCCCTCCGACGGATACAACGGCAAGACCATCGCCTTCACCATCGGGGATTACTACGCCGAGGTCATCCTTTACGAGAGCCCGGAGCTGGAGCTGCGTCCGAGCCCCCAGGACCACGCCGTCTTCGAGAGCATGGACGACCTGCTCGAGAACGTGCGCCGCACCGGTTATTACGGCGGCATACGGCTGCTGAAGGCAGCGACGAAGAGCTTCGCCGAGTACTGCACGGAGGTCGGGATCGAGTTGCCGGCCCACAACGTCACGCTGCGCTACAGCACCAGCGTTCCGCGCCAGGTCGGCCTGGGCGGCTCAAGTGCCATCATCACGGCCGTGATGCGCGCCCTGATGGCGTTCTATGGGGTCAAGATACCCGACCACCTCCTCCCGAACATCGTGCTCGGGGCGGAGAGCCGAGAGTTAGGGTTGACGGCCGGCCTCCAGGACCGCGTGGTCCAGGCCTTTGGGGGACTGGTCTACATGGACTTCGCCAGGGACCACATGGATAAGCACGGCCACGGGCGGTATGAGAGGCTGGACCCTGAGCTGCTTCCGCCCCTATACGTGGCCTACCGCAGGGACCTGGGCAAGGAGAGCTCTACCGCCCACATCAAGGTGCGGGACCTCTACGAGCGCGGGGATGAGGAGGTCGTCCAGACGATGGCCGAGATCGCGTCCCTGGCGGACGTTGCCCGGGAGATGATGGAGGGGAGGCACCACGACGGGCTGGCGGAGGTCATCAACCGCAACTTCGACCTGCGCGCACAGATCTTCCCCATCCGAAACGAGGACATGGCCATGGTGCGCGCGGCGCGGGCGACCGGCGCCTCGTGCAAGTTCTGCGGCTCCGGCGGGGCCGTGGTCGGCTCCTTCAAGGACGACGAGATGCTTTCGCGCCTCCGCACGGCGATGCAGAAGGCCGGCTACGAGTTCATCGTCCCGCAGGTGGCGCCCAACGCCTCCGCCGGATAACCTCCGCCCGGCCGCGCCCGCCAGATGGGTCGCTACTCCGGCGTCCCCGCAGAGGGCGGCCCCAATGCCCGTGCGAGGGCCGCCCTGGCCAGCAGCCTCGTCGAGTCGAGGCAAGGCAGCGGCGCCTCCTCGGGGCGGACAATGAGGGGCAGTTCCGTGCAGCCGAGCACGACCGCGTCGGTGCCCCGGGCTTTCAGCCCCTCCATCACTTCGTACAGGTACGTCCGGGACTCATCCTTGAGCACCCCGTAGACCAGCTCCAGGAAGATGATCGCGTCAATCCGCTCGCGGGCGACCTCATCGGGAATCTCGACCGCAATCCCCCTGGGACGCAGCGCGTCCGGATAGACGGGGCCCTCGGCCAGATAACGGGTGCCCAGTATGCCCAGGCGCGAGTAGCCCCTGCGGCCGGCCTCATCAGCCACCACGTGGCCGATGTGGAGCCTGGGGATGGGCGAGTCGGCGACCGCCAGGTCGAACGCCTCGTGGATCGTATTGTCGGGGCAGACCGCGAAGTCCGCTCCCGCCGAGGCGACCTTGCCCGCCGAGGACAGCATCAGTTCGGCGACTGCTTGCCAGTTTCCCGTGCGGATGTGCACCATGTACTCGGACAGGGGGTGCGTGTGCATCGTGATCTCGGGGTGGCAGTGCTCGCCCATGGCGCGCCGGGCTTCGGCGCATATGATGCGGTAGCAGAGCGCCGCGCCCTCCGCGCTGCACGCAACGATGCCGATGTGCTGGGCCATGCCGCGCCCCCTTGCCGAACGGGTCGGCTATCTCGGGAACAGTTCCTCGATGAGTTCGGCGTCCGGCTGGCGGCCGTACTCGCAGACCTCGAAGACCTCGGCGTAGCGGACCTCCCGGCCGCGCTCCTCCCCGTAGCGCTCGATGAGTTTCTCCCGGAATAGGTCCGCAACGTGGGCAAAGCGGTCCTCGCAGCGTTCGCGGAGCCACTCCCACCGCTCGGCCTCTTCCTGAGGCACCTGGTCCAGGTATCTGCCGTTGTAGGGGAGCCATTCGAAGAACTGGCTCTTGTGACAGGCGAGGCTGCGGGCCTTCTTCTCGAAGTACTCGTCCACGGCGACCGCTACGTCGCACTGGAAGGGGGCCGGCTTGCGGAACCGGTCGTAGGTGAGGCAGATGACGGGCATCTGCCTCATGGCCGGCACGTCCGGCCGCACGCGGGGCACGGTGAGCAGATAGGATGCGTCCACCACCAACTGGCCGGCCGCCCGGTGGTCGGCGTGGTAATCAACGGGGCGCAGCCCCACCAGAAGGTCCGGGTGGAAGTCGCGGATCAAGCCTATCAGTTCCTCGCGGACCTCGACCGTGGGCACAAGCCGGGCGTCGTCGTGATCGAGCACGAGGTACTCGGCACCGATGACCTCGCCGGCACGGCGCGCCTCTTCCTTCCGCGTGCGCGCCAGTTCCTCGGGCGGCATCTCCTGGTGCCCTGCGTTGCCGTTCGTCACGGAGACGAGCAGTGCTTCGCCGCCGCGTTCGACGCAGCGGGCCGCCAGCCCCGTGACGCGTCCTTCGTCGTCCGGGTGGGCACAGACGAACATCAGTTTCATCGGAAGACCTCCCTCCAGCACAGCGGGATGTGGGACTACAGTTGGGCGGACAGTCTACCAGACGGGCGCACGGTGCGCCAGCAATCGCCTGACTTCAGGCGCGGGCAGGGGAGGGCGGCTTAGGGGCTATTGCAGAACCCGGATCTACTGCGGCCGGCTGCGAAGCCCGATGGCTGTGTTGTCGGCGCAAAACGTCCTCAACGTGGCTTCAGCCACGCTTCCGGCGTTTTGCGCCTGCCGCCTTG
>JAUVVP010000195.1 GCA_030604585.1 Planctomycetota bacterium
CATGGCCCCTCCCCACCGGCAACTAACAACTAACAAGTAACAACTGCCATCTGTCAACTAACAACCGTATGCTCGTCAGTGGGCTCGTCGTCGCTTGCGGGGGCGGGCCTGGCCTTCTGCCTGCGGGCCTTTTGGGCGTATGCCTTCTCGTCGGGCTCCTGCACGGTGTCCAGCAGGCGGCCAATGACGTCTTCGACGCCAATGCCCTCGCTGTCGGCGGTGAAGTTGGTGAAGATGCGGTGGCGCATCACCGGATGAGCCATCGAGCGCACGTCCGAACAGGAGACGTTGAAGCGGCCGTCAATGAGCGCCAGCGCCTTGGCGCCGAGCACCAGGTACTGCCCGGCCCTCGGCCCGGCGCCCCATTCGACGTAGTCCCTGACGAAGGGGGGCGCCTCCTCGCACTCCGGGCGCGTGGCCCGCACCAGGTTCGCAACGTATTCCAGGACGTGGTCGCTGACGGGCATCCGTCGCACGATCCTCTGCACCTGCATGATCTGCCGGCCGTCCATCACAGTGGCTGCCTCGGGCAGTTCGTCGGTCGTGGTGGTCTTGAATATCTCGATCTCCTCGTCGCGCTGCGGGTAGGAGATAAAGATGTTCAGCATGAACCGGTCGAGCTGGGCCTCCGGCAGCGGGTAGGTGCCCTCCTGCTCGATGGGGTTCTGGGTGGCCAGCACGAAGAAGGGCGGCGTAATGGGGTGGGTCTTCACGCCGACGGTGACGCCGTACTCCTGCATGGACTCCAGCAGGGCGGCCTGCGTCTTGGGCGGGGTGCGGTTTATTTCGTCGGCCAGCAGGATGTTCGTGAAGACCGGCCCGGGCACGAACCGGAACCGCCTCTGCTGCGTCTCGGGGTCAATGTCCAGCACCTCGGTGCCGGTGATGTCGCTGGGCATCAGGTCCGGCGTGAACTGGATGCGCTTGAAGTCCAGGTCCAGGCATCGGGCCAGCGTGCGCACGATGAGCGTCTTGGCCAACCCCGGCACGCCGATAACCAGGGCGTGGCCGCGGCAGAAAAGGGTGATCAGTATCTGCTGAAGCACCTCCTGCTGGCCCACGATGACCTTCTCGATCTCCGCCAGGAGGATGCGGCGGGCCGACCCGAGCCGGGCGATCAGCCTGGCATCCCTTTCCCGGCCACTGGCCGCCGTCTCGGCGGAGCGCTGTTGCTCGCTGTCCAATTGCAGTTACTCCCACTGATCGTGAGCAGGAATTCAACACGGAGACACGGAGACGGCAACAACCACAACGCTTGGCCGCCCGTGGCGGGACGCTGCGAACGCAACGGGCAACCACAGTTCTCACTGGCCCTGTGCATGCTCAGAACGTCGTCTTTGCGGTCTCGTCGTGGTAGTCGCTATTCGGTTCTTTCCTCTGTGATCTCCGTGTCTCCGTGTTGAGTACGATCCTGTCAGTGCGTCATGGCGTAGAGAACGATGTTGACGCCGAGTCTGACGGCGTCCCGGTGGGCGATGTCGCGGCCGAAGGGATGGTCGAAGCCGCGCCAGCCGCCGCCTATGCCGTAGGGGCTGTAGATGACGGCGGCCGTCCCGCCGAGCTGGATGCCCTCCAGCGGCAGGGCCAAGGGGCTCTCGCCGACCGACGCGACGTAGTCGCTGTAGCGGACGCTGTCCACCTTGTTCAGAATGGTGTAGACGGGGTGGGCGGCCGGCAGGGCCTCGAGCTTGTGGTCCGGCAGCACCCTGGCGATCTCCCGCCGGAAGGCGCGGTCGAACTCGCGCCGCCCCGCACTCGGACTGGCCAGCAGGAACCCGCCGCTGGTCAGGTAGCGCCGCAGCGCCTGCACCTGCGCCTCCGTCAGCTCGAAGTCGTAGCGGCCCGCCATGTAAAGGAAGGGGTATTCCTGAAGCTCCTCGGCCACCAGGTCAACGGCCCGGCGCTGGAACTTCACCTCGGCGCTGGTGTTGGCCGTCACGAACTTGAGCAGGTTGGCGATGGCATTGGGCTGGGTGTCCCAGTTGTCGGTCAGCCTGGCCTGGGCGAACACGAAGTCGCCGCGCGCCCGCTCCTGCTCCTCGTAGTAGAGTTTCGCCGCGCTCTGATACCGGCCCAGCCGGAAGGTGGCCAGGGCGTAGGCGATCATGTTGACGCCCAGCTTGCGCGCGTCCTTGGGGTGGACGCTGTAGGCGCCGTCGCGGATGTGGCCGTCCCAGCCGCAGCTCAGGTCGTAGCGGGAAAGGATGACGGCGGTGCGGTCGCCGTTGTCGAGCCCGAAGATGACCGGGCTCCCCGTCTCACCGCCCGCCTCAGGCACGGGCCGGGTGTAGGATACTTCGTCTATGCGGTAGTAGCAGTGGAACAGGGGGTGGTCATCCGGCAGGCGGCGCCACTGCCGGCCGGGCAGCACGCGGTTCATCTCGCGGCTGAACGCCGCGAAGAAATCGGTGTCGCCGAAACAGGTGTCCCCCCAGACGGTGCCGCCGGTGCGGACGAACTCACGCAGGCGCGCGACCTCCTGCTCGGAGAACGAGAACTCGTCGCTGCCCGTGAAGTAGTAGATGGGGAACTGCGCCGGGTCGGCGTCAAAGGCCGCCAGAGGGCCGCGCTTCTGCGTGTAGCGCAGCCCGAGCGTTTGATTGGCGACGTTGACCAGCATCGCCACGTCGCCGGGGTCCTTGTTCCAGTCGTGGTAGCGGACGGTCTGGCCGTCGCGTTCGATTTCCTTGACCTGGCCGTACTGGATCTTCGCGATCAGAGGCGGCGGTGCGGGAGGGCGTTTCTTCTCCGTCCTGCGCAGCGGCGTCGCCGGCAGGGGCAGGGGAGGGAATGCCTCGCCCGCCTTGCGCCGGTGCGGCGTGGCCGGAGGCGCGGAACCGCACGGCCCCTTCGGCACGTTGAACCCCTCGTCGGCGAGCGCCCGCGTAGCCGCCATGGCAGCCAACAGCAGCGCAATAACTGTTATCTTTCTCATCGTGCGCCTCCTGCAAACGCAACCGCGGCGAAGGACCGGCCAGTGCGCTGCTACGGAGAATGCCCTGTCTTCTGCCGGCGCGCCGGCGAGACGCCGAAGCCACCCAACCAGGGATAGGCGGGGCGTCCCGCCCGAGTCACCCCCGGCAGGCACCCGACTCCTTCGCCTACTATCATATAGGCTCTCGGCCCGCCAGACAAGACGGCACACGGCAATGATGAATGATGAGTAATCAATGACGAGCCGTATGAGACTTGCGTTGCCGCGGCTTGACCGGGGCGCTGGATGAGCAGTAGGCTGCGGGGAAGGCGGGCCACGCGACACCCTCATACTCCTCGGGGAGAAGCAGTGATGCGGCGGTTCCGGGGCATCTATCACGGGCTCGTTCGCCTTGTCCTGTTGCTGGCGGTGGGCGTCTTCTGGGTTGATTCGGCCGGCCGCAGTGCGGTGAGGGAAAGCGCCGCCCTGCCTCGCGACCCGCAGACGGGCATAGTGCGCGGCGCCGAGCCGCTTCGCATAGAGCGGGGCCGGGCCGGTGCGTGTCTGCTGCTCCACGGCTGGATCAGCACGCCGGCGGACTTCGCCAACCTGCCGCAGGCGCTCGACGCGGCCGGCTGGGACGTCTATGCGCCCTTGCACCCAGGCCACGGCACCACGCCGGCCGACCTGGAAGGGCTCACCGCCGAGGAGCTGTTGCATGCTGCGCGCGCACACCACGCGGGACTGCGGGCACGCTACGAGAAGGTCGTCCTCATCGGTTTCAGCATGGGCGGCACCATGGCCACGATCCTGGCGGCCGAGCAACCGCCGGACAAGCTGGTGCTCGTGGCGCCGTTCTACGGGGTGACCTACAGGTGGTACTTCGTGCTGCCGCCGCGCTGGTGGGGGGCGCTCCTGTCGCCGTTCGTCCGCTACGTCAAGCGCAGCGAGAGGCTGACGCGGGTCAACCGGCCGGGCGCCCGCGGCGAGATACTGGCCTACGGGGCTTTCCCGGTCAGTGCGGTGCGTGCGCTGTTTGCGCTGCGGCGGCGTGCCGTCCGGGAGACCGATCTAAGCGGCCTCCGGATGCCGGTGCTGCTCGTCTATTCCAGCGGTGACGAGGCCGGTTCGCCGTCGGCCACGGAGGAGTTCTTTGACAGGTTGCCCGCCCGGGTCAAGCGGAAGGCGGCATTCGTGCGCTCCAACCACCACATCCTGCACGACTACGACGCCGATGAGGCGGCACGCGCGATCACAAGCTTCCTGGGCGCCCCTTGAGCAACGGAGCCGCGCCGACGGGCGCTGCCGGGCAGTTCGACCGCGCGCACGCCCGGGGCATTGCGCAGTTGATCCCTTGCCCGTTGACAGGGAAAGGCGGCTTGCCTATAATCGGATGTCACGCGCCCTGGGGGACGCATGGGGCGGTTGCATACTGCACGCGTCGGCGGGCAGCATCTGGGGCGGCTCGGCGGGTGCCAAGCCAATAGGGGCGCAGAAGTCCATTCCTCGGTCTTCCCAAAGGGGGGGTACAACGCATGTGTGGGGAGGAGAAGACGGTCAAGTGTGCCGATGATCTGTTCTGCGGGGTCAACAAGGCGGCGGATCTCGACAGCATGACCGACCTGGAAAAGAAGCACGTGCCGGTCATCACCGCACCGGACACGGTGAAGAAGGGCGAGTGCTTCGAGGTAGTCGTCGAGGTGGGCAAGCTGCTTGCCCATCCCAACGAGCGCGGCCACTACATCCACTTCCTGGAGCTCTACGCCGACGAGACTTTCCTGGCCCGGGTGGACTTCACGCCCGTGACTACCTGCCCGGTGGCCAAATTCTGCGTCAGCCTTGACCACATCCACGAGCAGTTGCGCGCCTTCGAGTTCTGCAACCTGCACGGGGTCTGGGAAGGCGACAAAGCCCTGGCAGTGACCGACTGAAGCGGCCGGCCGCTGCGGCGCCGGGTCAGCCGCCTTTAGGTCGCGCACACGACATCAAGGGGAACCCGCTCCGACATCGCAAGCTGTAACTCTCCACGCTCTCTGATGAGGACGCAATGAAGGCACGGGTAACTGAGGATTGCATCGCCTGTGGGCTCTGCGCGGACGCCTGTCCGGAAGTCTTCGAGATGGGCGACGAACTCGCCGAAGTCATCGTGGACGAGGTCCCACAGGAGAACGCGGAGGCGTGCCGGCAGGCCGCCGACGAGTGCCCTGTGGAGGCGATCATCATCGAGGAAGGCTAATGTCCGACCGGAGATCGCGTAGGGGCCTGTTCGGGGCCGAGTCGGCCGGCGCGGCGGTTGGGGAGTCCCGGCGCTTTTCTTCCACGACTTGATGGGAGGGTCTGCCATGGCCAAGTGGGCGGAGTATGCTGACGGCACGGGCGTGCAAGAGGCGGTGTTTCGCGTCCTGGCGCACTTCGCGCCGGGCGGAACGCTCGACGTGTTCGCCTC
>JAUVVP010000343.1 GCA_030604585.1 Planctomycetota bacterium
GGATGGCCGGCCGCGGGGCCATAGGGCGCGGGCCCACGACGGGCGCTGCTGCGGCTGCTGCGGGAAGGGAGGCCGGCAGAGCAGCCGCTGCCGCCGCTGCCGCCGCCGGTCGGGCACAGGCGCGCGTGTCAGGCGGGTCTCGCCGCGTGCCCACAGGCGGCGGGGGACGCAGCCGCATCCCTACGGGGGCCAGAAGGCCGTCTGTCGGCCCCAGGAGGGCCGCAGCCGAAGAAAGCGCGAGCATCGAGTCCAAGAAGCTCTTGACCGTTACCATCAGGGGCTACGTGGAAGACTACGTTCCTCCCGAGGAAGAGGAACAGAAGGAAGAGTAGGCAAGCCCACGGTGTAACGCGTCACCTTGTCGCACGGAAGGGCCCGGAGGTTAGACAATGCCGGTACAGAAGAAGGGGTTCCTGTTCACGTACTTCGAGAAGGCGGTCTGCGCCGTCGTTGCGCTCGGGCTCCTGCTGGCCGTTGTCTACGCGGTAAGGAGGGCCGGCGTCATGGGGAGGGTGGCGCCGGTCGAGCCGGTGCTGGTGAACATAGAGTCGATCGAGCAAGGAGGGAAGCGGCCGCCCGCGCCGATACCGAAGAAAGACCTGCTGGAGGAGATCATCGGCCATCTGGAGGCAGTTACCGCGGCGGGGACCCTGCCGCCGCTGGTGTTCTACCCGCTCCGGTCGCAGGTTTACACGCTCGCCCGCGTGGGCACTGAGAAGGAGTTCACCCTGACGTTCGGGGCGCCCCTCAAGGAAGGCAGCGTTACGGTGGAAGGGGAGGAGCCGATCGTCACGCTGCTGGAACATCCGGTGGACGAGAACTACAGGCGCGTGCGCCTCGTAAGCGGGTCGGAAGAGGGCCTCGCCATGGTGGTGGGCAAGAGCGGCAACCAGCGCCACGCCTATCCTGTCGAAGTGGACGTGAACGCCGACAAGACGGCCCTTCCGCCCGCCAGGATCGCCGTCGTCAGCACACAGCGCCCCGTGGTGCTGCGGATCGAACATAACCCGCAGAACGAGGATCAGGAGGTCGAAGTCCTCCACTACGAGATATGGCGGCGCGACTGGGTTGACCCGCTGGGGGATTACCACAAGGTCGGCAATGCGGCGGTGACGGCGGCCGCCAGGGCAGGTGCGGCCATAAGGGGTCCGCGGTTCGGAGGCACGATCGGTCCGGGGGGTCGCGCAATGGCTCCGGTGCTGGGCCGGGCGGGCACAACGGCGGAAGCGGCAGCAGTGCGCTGGCAGGACAACGATGTCTTGGGGGGCCGGACATACAGCTACAAGGCCCGCACCGTCGGCTCGAACACCTATCCGGCGGCCAGCGAGAAGTTCACCGAAGCGGTCCTGGTAGAGGTCTCGCCCGACGTGGACTTCCGGTTCGCCAGGTTCATGGGCGAGAAGGTCGGCTGCGACGTCGTCAAGCTGTTCCCCGACGGCATCAGGCAGCACACATTCTGGGTCAGCGTCGGCCAGGAGATCGGGGGCATTATCAAAGACCCCGACACCGGCCAGGCCCGCAACTACCTGACGGGGGCGGTTCTTGTCGACTTCCATCGAGCAGTGATCCTGCCCGGCGTGGGCGTCACCGACCGGATGGTCTTCGCCGACGCGGAGGGCAATCTCCGCATCCGGTTGCGCAAGGACGAGAAATCGGAGCTCTGGCAGCTGGAGGAGGCCTCGCGCCGCGTTGGACCGGGCCTGCGAGCAGGGCCGATCGGTGTGCCTGCCGGCATCCCCGGTGTGCCGACCGGTGCCCGCGGTCCCACCGGAGGTGCGCGACGAGGACTCCCCCGCTCAGGTGGGCAACGCCGAAGGTAGGGCGCTCTCCGTGCCTGTGACCGTCCGCTCGTTCGCGAAGGGCTGCCCAACATAATGCCGCCAGGCATCCCAGTTGCGCAAGGCACTGCCGCGCTCTCGTTGTTCCTGTGATGACTTTTCTGCGAGGAGCCGTCATGCAGCGAAGCACGAACCTCCCGTTCCTGTTGTTGGTAGCCGTGGCCCTTGGCCTTCTCCAGATGTTTGGCTGTGCCGCCCCTGCGCAGCCAACGGCCGCCGCCGAGCCCCCTGCGAGTGGCCTGGAGAAGTTCGATCAAGCCGAACAGGCCTACAACGAGCAGGACTACGAACGCGCCCGCGATCTGTTCGGACTCCTCGAACAGGACCCGCAGGAGCTCTCCGACGAGCAGTTGACCGTGGTGCAGAGGCGCCTGGGCAGGATCAACAGCGTCCTGCACCAGCGCAGTCTGGCGCAGCAGGAGGAGGCGGCCGAAGCGGCCGCAGCGGCCCCGCCCGAAGTCGTGGTGGCCGAGGCCGCGCCGACCGAGCCCGCGGAGGCCGAAGCTGAGGAAACCGCGGCCGAGCCGGCCGCAGTTGAGGTGCCCGAGCCCGAGGAAGCCGCCGAGGAGGCCGAGGTCGAGGTCGTCGAGCCCGAGCCCCTCGAGCCCGAAGTGGCGCAGCAGACGGCGGTGGAGCTGCTCGCCGCGGTGCAGGAACTCTGCGCTCAGGAGCAGTTCGAGCAAGCCGTGCCGCAGTTCGATGCCCTCGACGCGCTCCGACAGCACCTCTCCCTGCCCCAGAAGGCGCAGTACGACGAACTGCGGGATCTGACTCAGCAGGCGACCGGCCAGTTGGCGCCCCTGAGCAGGCATGACAGGAAGGCGAGGGCCCAGGAGCAGTTCGACGCCGGCATCGCCGCCTACAAGAGCAACGACTACGTGGCCGCCAGCCTTCACCTGAAGGCGGCCGCCTCCTTCGACGTCGGCATAGGCTGGCGGGACAACCGCAAGCTGCGCAGCACCCGCAAGACGGTGGACTCCACCCTGGTGCGGCTCCGGGCCGACTACGCCACGGCCGGCGACCTCTACGAGGCCGGGGACTACACCGAGGCGGAGGTCGTCCTCAACAGGATAGGAGAGACCGGGGTCCATATCGGCGACCGGGAGGCCGAAGGCATGGACCGCCTTCTGGCCGACGTCAGGCGGAAGGCGGCCGAGCTGGAGCAGCAGGAGCTGGACGCCCAGCGCAGCCGCGCCGTCGAGCTGCTGACCGAGGCAAGGGGTCTCATCGCCGACCAGAAGCACGCGGAAGCGGCCGATAGCCTGGAGGGGCTGACCGGCATGCTGGCATACCTGGATGAGGGGCAGAAGCAGGAGTTCGAGCACCTGCGGGCCGAGGTCGAGGAGGCCACCGGCCTCTTGCCGGGCATGTCCCCGCAGGAGAGGCTAAGAAATGCCGAGCAGTACTTCGAGCGGGGCATGAAAGCCTACCGCGGCAAGCGCTACGCAGGGGCCAAGGAATACCTGGACAGGACGGCGCAGCTTGACGTCAGCCTCGGCTGGTGGGACAACCGGACGCTGCGCAGGACCCGAAAGAAGGTGGACGCCAGGCTCGGGCCGCTCGTTGCCGATTACGAAAGGGGCAAGGAGCTCTACGCGGCGGAGGACTTCGCGGCAGCCACGGCCGCCCTGGAACGCGTCAAGGCCAGCGGCATCAACATCGGCGACGCAGAGGCCGAGGAGATGGACGCCATCCTGGCCGCCATCAGCCAGGGGGAAGCCGCCCGCGTTGAGGCAGCCGTGCTGAAGGTGGACGCGCTGATGGCCGAGGCCCGCCGGTTGGTGCCCAGCGACCTGGTGACGGCCGAGAAGAAGGTGATCGAAGCCGCCGACCTGGCCCA
>JAUVVP010000351.1 GCA_030604585.1 Planctomycetota bacterium
CCCGGCTCGCGAGGGGCCGGCCACAAGGACGCTACTTGGCGCCGGCCTCGCGCATGGCTGCGGCCCTGAGAGCGTCGGCGCGCGCCTTGGCCTCGTCCCCCCTCTCCTGTGCCTCCTCCGTGAGCCCTACCTCGACGCCTTCGGGGACTTCGGGCGTCTCAATTGTCACCTCAGGCCCGACCGGTTCGGGAGCCTTCTCTCCCCTGGTGGCCAGCACGACAACCACGATCACGATCACGACAACCACCAATATGACAACCCATCCCTTCTTCATCTCAGCCCTCCTGATGGAGACTGACTCACCTTCCCGACTTCCAGCAGCCCGGTCGCACCCGCGCCGGGCCTTACGAGCCGGCCTGGCGCACCGGCGACTGACTTCCGGTCACTGACGCTGTCGAAAAGGCACCTACCAACGAATTCCAACAGCAGTTCACGCTCTGACGGCAGGCGCATTATAACGGGCCGAAAGCGTCCGTTCAAGTCATTCCCGAGGGTTCTGGTGCGGGACGGCTCAAGGCGGCGCCGGGCCCTGCTCCAGCCTGCGCAGGGACCCGCAGGGCCTTGACCTCGGGCTCCAAACAGTTACAATGCGGCCAACACGTGCCCTGTATCAGGGGGCCGTTCTTGCCGGGCGAGCGCCCCCTTCTGGGCGTTCTCACGCCGGAGTTCACCCGTAATGCAGACCGAAGGCGCCACAGGCGTTATCGGCGGCAGCGGCTTGTATGAGATGGAGGGGCTGGAGGTCGAGGACGAGGTCTCGGTCCCTACGCCCTATGGCCCGCCGTCGGATAGTTACATTTCTGGGAACCTGTCGGGCCGGCCCGTGGTCGTCCTGCCGCGCCACGGTCGCGCTCACGCCCTGATGCCGAGCGAGGTGAACTTCCGCGCGAACATCTACGGCTTCAAGAAGCTGGGCGTTGAGCGCATTGTGGCCATCTCCGCCGTGGGGAGCATGAAGGAGGAGATCCATCCCCGCCACGTCGTGCTGCCGGACCAGTTCATTGACCGCACGCGCCGTCGGGCGGATACATTCTTCGGCCAGGGGGTCGTGGCGCACGTATCCTTTGCCGAGCCGGTCTGCGCGGAGCTGCACGCCGCCCTGAGGGAGGCCGCCGAGTCCTGCGGTTTCACCGTCTGGCCCGAGGGCACGTACGTGTGCATTGAGGGGCCGGCCTTCTCTTCACGGGCCGAATCGCTGCTCTACCGCTCCTGGGGCGTCAGCGTCGTGGGCATGACCAACCTGCCCGAGGCCAAGCTTGCCCGCGAGGCCGAGATATGTTACGCTACGATGGCCCTGGTGAGCGACTTCGACTGCTGGCGCGGCACCGAGGAAGAGGTTTCGGTGGAGATGATCCTTCAGACCGTCAGAGAGAACGCCGCCACGGCCGGGCGCATACTGAACGCCCTGGTGCCGGCCCTGCCGCCGGGGCGTTCCTGCAAGTGCGCACGGGCCCTGGAGAAGGCGCTTGTCACTCCCGCCTCGCAGGTGTCCCCGCAGGCGAAGGAAAGACTGGACATCATCATCGGCAAATACGTAGAATAGCAGAGCGAGAGCCACACGCACGCAATCTGTGGGAGAGGCGGACAGATGCCTGAGGAACTCGTCATAAAGTGTCAGAAGTGCGGGCGCAAGCTGGCGATGGCCAGCGAGAACATCGGCAAGAAGGGCCGCTGCCCCAACTGCGGCGCCGTCATCCGGATCACCGCGGCGGACGCGACCAAGCTGGACGGCAGCGAGCAGCAGGTTGTGGCGGTGGACGAGATCGAGACCCGCAAGGACGCCCTGCTCAGGGTCCAGAAGCAGAACGACGTGGCGGTGGTCAGCTTCGCCACTTCCCGCATCCTCGACCAGTCCAACGTGCAGCAGCTCGGCGAGGAGTTTGACGCCCTGGTGGACCAGTTCAACCTGGACAAGATCGTAATCAACTTCGACGGTGTCACCTACATGAGCAGTGCGGTCATGGGGAAGCTGGTAAGCCTGCTGAAGAAGGTCCAGGGGGCCGGCGGCAGGCTCAAGCTCTGCAGCATCGAAGACAGCATCTTCGAGATCTTCGAGATCATGCGATTCGACAAGATGTTCGAGATTCACGAGAGCGAAGACGAGGCCGTCATCGAGCTGATCGGCTGAATCGCATGGGCTCCTCCCGCGCATCTGACGGCAAGAAGTCCTACAAGACCTTCGCGTGGCAGGGCATCAGTCTGACCGTCCCCTCGGCCTGGGACCTGGTCTTCACCAAAGGCAACTACGAGGCCGGCCACGTCCGGCTGGCCGACCCGACTTCCCCCCGTCTGGAGATGCGCTGGCAGACCGGCCGAGCGGACGGTTCGCCCGGCGACACGGTCGGCTCATACCTCGCCAAGCTGAGCAAGAAGGCCCGCAAGGAAGGCACCGAGCTTGCCGTCCAGCGGGGGCTCAAGCTGGCCTCGCCCGTGGAGAAGGAGGTCGAGTGCTTTCGCTGGGTGGCCGAGCGGCAGGCACTGGCAATGCTGAGCCGGTGCAGGCGGTGCCGACGCGTGGTGCACCTTCACCTGCTGGGGGACGCCGATGAGCGGCTCCGAGGGCTGGCGCGCACGGTGTTCGCCTCGCTCAGGGACCATCCGGAGGGTGAGACGCACCTGTGGCAGTTCCTCGACGTGAAGCTCAGGAGCCCGGTGGGCCTGCCCCTGGCCCGGGCGAAGCTGCAAGCGGGCTGCATACGGATGACCTTCTCGAGGCGGGCCACGAGGCTGGAGTTCGTGCGGGCCAGCCTGGCCGAGATCGTGCTGGCCGATAGGGACCTGGCGCAGTGGTTCAGGGAGTTCTATCGCAAGTCGCTCAAGCGGCGCACCTTCAGCGTGCAGGCGGCACGGGTGAAGGGCCATTCGGGCCTCGAAGTGGAGGGGCGGCCCTGGCGGCTGGTCAATCCGCTGAGCCTGGTCGGGCGCCGCAGGATGCTGCGGGCTGCCTGCTGGCACTGCGAGCAGACCAACAGGCTCTTCATCTGTAGTCTGGACGGCGCGCAGAAGGAGGCGGACCTCTTCGAGCCGGCCCTGCAAGGCTTCACGTGTTGTGAGGGCCGGCGAGAGGCGGCGGGAGCCGGACGATGAGGCTTTTCGGCAAGAAACAGCGCAAGGGGCCCCACCTCGACAGGGATGACTCCCTGTCGGCGAAGCCCGTTCTGAGCCGGCTGGTCAAGGTGGAGCGGGCCGATGACGGCAACATCGTCCTGCAGATACCGCGCCGTGACAACGCCATGGTGAGGGCCGTCTCCCGCGTGTTCCACGTCACTCCCTACCGGAAAGTTGCACTTGACCAGGTCGGCACGTTCGTCATAGAACTATGCGACGGGAAGCATACCGTGCGGGATGCAGTTGATAAGTTGGCAAAAAGGTTTAAACTGAACCGCCGGGAAGCGGAGGTTTCCACCAGCACGTTTCTGCGGAGCCTTGCCCGGCGTTCCATCATAGGGCTTGTCATCGAGGGCGATGACGGACCGGCGCCGTAAGGATGCGAGCGTGCGGCGGGCGCTTCTTGACTGTGGAGAATAGCGGTGGCAGAGACTCCCGGCAGCGCTGGCGGCGGGCAGCAGAAGATCGGAAGGCAGATCGTGC
>JAUVVP010000423.1 GCA_030604585.1 Planctomycetota bacterium
CAGCGCTCGCTCGTGCTGGCTTCATTCCTGATGGTCGCCGGCGCCAGCGTTGTCCTGGCCCTGGCGCCCCGTCGCGCCCCGGCGCAAGGCAGGGCGCAGGCCGGCCGGGCGTGGTCGCTCTTGCCCGCAGCGCTCGTCTGGCTGCTGGCGCTCGCCGTCTGGCGCCTGATGCCGTCGGACCTGCTTCAGGACTACTACAGGCGCAGCATGGGCCGCATGCTCGGCGATCCGGGCTCGAAGCCCGTCCTGCTCGGCTACGCGGAGGGCGTGGAAGGGATTGCGCTCACCATCGAGGCGCCGGGCGGCGAAAGGGTCCTGGCGGCCGGCTCCACCGTTGTCAGCGGCACCCAGTTCGCGCTGCGCAGCACGCAGAAGCTTCAGGCCCACATACCGATGCTGATCCATCCGAACCCCAGGGAGGTCTGCCAGGTCGGCTTCGGCAGCGGCGAGACCGCTCACCTTTTCTGCGGCTACGACGTGGATCGGTTCGACTGCGTCGAGATAAGCCAGGCCGTGGTGGACATGGCGGGCGAGCACTTCGGCGACATCAACGGCGGCATCGTGGATGACCCGGGGTTCCACCCGATCATCATGGACGCCTCCACCTTCCTGAAGTACACCGAGAGGAAGTACGACGTGATCGCCAATGACGCCACCTGGCCCCACCTGGCCGGGCCGGCGATGCTGTTCACGCTCGAGTACTTCCAGAACGGGCGCGACCGCCTGAACCCCGGCGGGATCATGACCAGTTGGCTGCCGCTCGAGATGCCCCTTCAGGACTTCAAGACCGTGCTCAGGACCTTCCACAAGGTGTTCCCTCATGTCTACGTATGGAGCGCCATAAGCCGTCAGAACAAGCACGCGCTCATTGTCGGCACCCTGGAGCCGTTCCGCGTGGACGCCGTGCCATTCGTGGAGCGATTCGAGCGGTTTGCGCGCGAGGACCTGGCGGGGGTCTACCTGGACGATCCCGCGGCGTTCCTCACCTGCCATCTGGCCGCCGTGAGCATGGCGGAGCTGGCGGGGGCGGACCTGAACACCCAGGACCGGCCGACCCTGCTGTTCCTGGACTCCCGGCCCGAGGAGTTCGAGCCCGATAGGGACATCCGGGAGGTGACTCAATCGCTGCGGCTCCTGCAGGGGCGGCGGGAGTCGATCCTCACCCACCTGACGAACATGAACGCGCTGGACGACCCCGAGGCCTTCCGGGACCGGGTGCGCCGCATGGACGAGGCGACCGGACACATCTTGCGCAGTCTCGTGGCCGGGCCGCAGGACCCGAGGGAGGGCGCGCTGGCCCTGCGCAGGGCCGCCGCGCTGGCGCCGAGCCACCCCGCCTTGGTGGCGATAGCCCGCCGCCGCGAGGCGCTGCGCTCCCTCTCGGCCGAGGAGATCATGCAGCGCGGCACGGACGAACTGAGGACCCTGGCCGACCGGTTCCTCAGGACGGGCAATAACGAGAAGGCCCTGATCGCGCTGCACGAACTGGAAAGGCGCGAGCCCGACGAGCCGACCGTCCAGGCGAGCCTGGGGGCATGCTACCTGACCGTGGGCCGACCCAGGAAGGCGATAGAGCACCTGCTCAAGGCAGCGCAAGGCGACCCCGCCTCAGCGGACGTGCAGTTCAACCTCGGCACGGCCTACCTGGACACCAAAGAGGTGGAGACAGCCATCGCCCACCTGGAACGCTGCCTGGACCTCAAGCCGGAGGCGGCCGACACAATCGCGAAGCTGGGCGCCGCGCATGCCATCACAGGCGACGGGGAGGAGGCCCTCCGGCTCTTCGAACGAGCCGTCGTGCTGGCTCCCGCCCTGCCGTATGCCCGCCACAGCATCGCCGTGTTCCTGCTCAACGAGGGCAGGCCGGCCGAGGCCATACCGCATCTGAAGAGACTGGTCGAACTGCAGCCCGGCTCCCCTGGCGCGCACTACATGCTCGGCAAGGCCTACCAGATGGCGGGCGACGAGGAAGCAGCAGAGCGGCACCTGGCACGGGCGGAGCAGTTGCGCCGGCGCGGGCCTGCCTCATCCGGCGCAGCGCCGTAATCGTCCCCCCGCGCATGTCGGAGGCCCGAGCGACGGACTCAGGCGAGAGCGCCTGAGCTACACCAACACTCAGACCGGTTCGATGGAGAAGCTGCCGACGGCCGGGCTCTCGAGCTTCTCGTAGTCGGCATAGCTCATCTTGATGGTCTGATCGTGCCGGCCCGCCCGGAAGACGATCTCATCCACGCCCTGCAGTGACTCGTCCACGAAGGTCTTCAGGCCGTACTGGGAGCCGAACGGCGCCTCCGCGCCGATCTCGCAGTCGGGGAAGAGGGTCTTCATCTCTTCCTCGCTGGCCATCTCGAGCTTGGCGCCCACCAGTTTGCCGGCCTTCTTGAAGTCCACGTGGCGGCTGGCCGGCAGCACGAGCATGTGCGTCTCTTCGCCGGCCTTGACGATGACCGTCTTAGCGAACTTGTGCCCCGTCACGTGCTCGGCGGCTGCGACCTCCTGCGCGCTGTAGGCCTGCTCGTGCGGGATCAACTCGTAGGACACGCCGTTCTGCTTGAGGAACTCCTGCACGTTCATCTGCCATCCCTCCTTCCCCCAGAGACGCCTGCCGTCGCGACGGGAGCCTTGCGCCCTCCGGCTCCCTGGCCTCTACCATACCGCACGCCGCCATGCTCGTCAATAGGGTCCGCCGCCGGCCCGCCCCGCCAGCTACCCGGCGCAAAAGGGGAAGAAAAAGGAACGAAGCCGTAACAAAGCGGTAACAAACGCCGGCTATCATATCCTTCATGTGAGGAGGCGATTCGGATACTATAACGTGCGGAGGTGGTTGTGATGAAGCGCAAGTGCTGCGTCGCGATAGCCGTGCTGGCAGTGGTGGGACTTTGTTCGGTCGCCAGGGCCGAGGCTCCCTCGGTGCTGCTGGAGAAGGCAGTCTACGCCGAGGAGACGGTCGGCGACCTGGATGCGGCCATCGAGCTTTACGGGCAGGTCATAGCGGACGCCGAGGCCAACCGCGCCACGCTGGCTCAGGCGCA
>JAUVVP010000156.1 GCA_030604585.1 Planctomycetota bacterium
AGCGGGCGATGGGATTCGAACCCACGACGTCCAGCTTGGGAAGCTGACATTCTACCACTGAATTACGCCCGCTCCGACGCAGGCCATTGTAGGGGCGCCAACGGCCGCTGTCAAGACTTGGGCGGCGGGCAACGGGATTGGGCTCTCACGCACGCCGCCCCCGGGCGAGACGTTTGCCCTTGCCCGTCCGGCCTGCAGCCGGATCCGCAGACTGGAGAGTCTGCGCTACAAGACGGCCGGACCCGCAGACTCGTGCTACGCAGCGTGGCTACTACGCAGAGCAGTACTGGAGAGCCTGCGCCACAAGACGGGCGGGGCTCAGCCCTTCTTCTTGTCCTCGGGGCGGGCGCGCAGGTCCTCGCGCAGGCGGGCGGCCCGGCCCGTGCGCTGGCGCAGGAAGTGCAGCTTGGCGCGGCGGGCCCGGCCCCGGCGCACGACCTTGATCCGCTCGATGTTGGGCGAGTGCAGCGGGAATATGCGCTCGACGCCCTCGCCCTGCACGATGCGCCGGACGGTGAAGGTCTCGCGGTTGCCGCCCCCTTTGCGGGCGATGCAGGTGCCGGTGAAGACCTGCACGCGCTCCTTGCCGCTCTCCCGTATCCTGACGCCGACGTCCAGGGTGTCGCCCACCCTGAAGGGCGGTACCTTCGGCTTCATGTATTCCTGTTCGATGCTGCGCAGGAGGTCTTGCCCCTTGAGCTGTTTCTCCGCCTTAGCCATTCTTGCTCTCCATTCTTTCGTCTTCGTGTCCGAGCAGGTCGGAACGCCTGCTGCGGGTGCGTTTCACGGCCTGTTCACGGCGCCACTGTTCTATCTCTTGATGGTTGCCGCTGAGCAGCACGTCGGGCACTTTCATGCGGCGGAACTCCGCCGGCCGCGTGTAGTGCGGGTATTCCAGCAGCCCGTCCGCGAAGCTGTCGTTCTGCGCCGACTCTTCGTGGCCGAGAACGCCCGGCACGAGCCGAACCGTGGCGTCCGCCACGACCATGGCCGCCGGCTCGCCACCGCTGAGCACGTAATCGCCGATGGACACTTCCTCTGCGGGCATGCCCCGGCGGATGCGCTCGTCGAATCCCTCGTAGCGACCGCACAGCACGATGAGCCTTCCGCTGCGGCTCAGGTCGCGGGCCATCGCCTGGTCGAACTGCCTGCCCTGCGGCGTCAGCAGCAGGAGCCTGCCGGCCCGCTCGTCCATGTCCCGCACGGCTTCATAGCAGCGGAAGACCGGCTCGCAGCGCATCACCATCCCCGGTCCGCCGCCGTAGGGCCGGTCGTCCACCTTCTGATGCTTGTCCGGGCTGTAGTCGCGGATGTTGTGCAGGTGGTATTCCACCAGGCCTTTGCGAGCGGCGATGCCGAGGATGCTGGTCTGCAAGAACGGCCCGAAGACCTCCGGGAATAGCGTCAGGATGTCGATCCTGAGGGCCGGGCGATCTGTCGGCGACACGGGACGGCCTCCAGCGGTTGGACGCGATGCCTGACGGGGGCCGCAACGTTTCGGGGCTCCTGTCCGCCATCCGCTCTCGGGACAGGCTCGCGCTGCGCCCTGGCGGCGCAGGGGCTCAGAGTTCGATGCCCTGCTTGCGGAGCAGCTTCGCCACCGTTTCGGTGGGCTGAGCGCCTTTGCTGAGCCAGTATTCGACCCGCTCCCGCTTGACGGAGACCTTGTCCTCGTCCGCCTCCTGGTGCGGATCATAGGAACCGAGGTACTCCAGCGGCCTGCCGTCGCGGCGGGTGCGGCTGTCGAAGGCCCCGATGCGCCAGTAGGCCTTGTTTCTCCGTCCGCATCTTGTCAGCCTGATCCTTACCATCCCCTTCTTCTCGGCTTTCTATCTGAAGGAACTGCACTCGCCGCAGAGCATATCGGCCGCGGGCCGGCGAGTTCCGCACTCCCGGCGGCGGGACCGTATCTATCTTCTTCTGCGGCGTGATTTCTTTGACTTGCGTTTGCGGTGCGAGCCTCCCCGCGGCATTGCCCCGGGCATCTGGTCGAGCCCTGCCGGCGCGATGTCCAGCAGGGCATCCATGTTGCCGCGGCTCAGCTTGCGCATGACCTTCTTCATCTGCTTGAACTGCTTCAGGAGCTGGTTGACCATGACGGGGTCGGAGCCGCTGCCATGGGCGATGCGCTGGCGCCGGCTGGCGTTGATGAGTTCCGGGCTCTTTCGCTCGGCCGCGGTCATGCTGTTGATCATGGCCTCTATGTGGTCCACCTGTTCGTCGTCGACGCCCTCGAGTTGCTCCAGTTTCGAGCCGATGAACGGCAGGTGACCGAGGATGTCGCGTATGGGGCCCATCTTGCGCAGCGTGCCTATCTGCTGGCGGAAATCCTCCAGGTCGAAGGTGGCGCGCCGCAGCTTCTCTTCCAGGCGCTGGGCGTCCTCTTCCTCGATTGCCTGCTGGGCCATCTCGACCAGGCCGACCACGTCGCCCATGCCCAGGATGCGGTCGGCCATGCGCTCGGGGTAGAAGGGCTCGAACTTGTCGAGCTTCTCGCCCAGGCCGACGAACTTTATGGGCTTGCCCGTAACGGCCTTGACGGACAGGGCGGCCCCGCCCCTGGCGTCGCCGTCCAGCTTGGTCAGTATGACGCCGTCGAACTCGAGGCTGCGGTTGAACTCCAGGGCGCTGTTGACGGCGTCCTGGCCCGTCATGGCGTCGGCGACCAGGTATATCTGGTCGGGCCGGGTCCGGGCCTTCAGTTGGCGCAGCTCCTCCATCATCTCTTCGTCAATGTGGAGGCGGCCAGCCGTGTCGAGGATCACCGGCCCGAGGCCCTTCTCAGAGGCCTCGAAGCGGGCCTTCATGGCCACCATGGTCGCGTCTGCGCTCCGGTCGCTGACGACCGGCACGCCCACCTCCCGCCCGAGTATCTCGAGCTGTTCAATGGCCGCCGGCCGACGCACGTCCGTCGCCGCCAACAGCGGCGAGCACGAGTAGTTCTGTTGGAGGTACAGCGCCAGCTTGGCGCACGTGGTGGTCTTGCCGCTGCCCTGTAGGCCGCAGACCATCAGCACCGTCGGCCCGTCCTGCCTCATCGGAATGGTCGTATCTACGGGACCGATGAGGGCCTCGATCTCGTCGTGCACGATCTTGACGATCTGCTGGGCCGGGTTGACGCCCCGTACGACCTCCTCGCCGACGGCCTTCTCGCCGACGCGCTGGATGAACTCCTTGACGACGCGGTAGTGGACGTCGGCCTCCAGCAGGGCCAGGCGGACCTCTTTGAGGCCGTCCTCGATGTTCTCCTCGGTCAGCCGGACCCGACCGCGCAGCTTGCTGAAGAAGCCCTCCAGCGTGTTTGTCAGGGTTTCGAACAAGGTATCCTGGCCGCTTTCCGTTGTGGCGAAGTTGGTGAGGAGTCGCCGGAGCCCCGCGCCGGCCGGTCGTGCGCAGAGGCGCCTTTCCGGTCAATGGGACCAAACCCGGCGGAGGAAGCGGTACTATCCCGGCCCAGCGCAGACCGACTCAGATAAGGAGCGACATCCGCCGCCCCGCGGCAAACGAGCCAGCGGACGATGGCGACACGCATCCTGCGCCGACGCAGGATGCGCCCGATGCACTCAAAAGGAGTATAGCAGAACGGGGGGCGACTTCAAGCGCAAGCGGCATGCGCACGGCCTGCAAGCCTTCCCCGGCCGATGGCTTTTCCCCTTTGTGAGCAAAGAGTTACGGAGCAAGCGCGTTGGACCACCCGCACGAGTCCTCGCGGAGCGTTCGTGGGGCCGGTGCAGTGCACGACAACGCCCCGCTACAGGTCCACCGGCCGGCCTTCCCGTGCCGATTGCTCCATGGCCAGGATGACCCGGGTCACCTCCCGTCCGTCCTCGAACCCGACCATCGGCTGCCGGCCCGTCAGCACGCACTCCACGAAATGGCGGATGCTCTCGACGGCAAACCCCACCATCCGGCCGTGGACCGGCAGGCCCGCATAAGTGTCCACAGTGGCGATCTTCTCGGCGGTGAGTTTCAACAGCCGCTCGGGGCTGGGGTCGAAGTAGAGGGTAGCCTTCTCGCCCACCACCTCCAGCTTGAAATCCACCACGCTCGGGCTTGAGTTGGGGAGGATCCAGCAGTTCTCGATCAACGCCCGGGCGCCCCCTCGGAACTCCACCACGGACAGGTAGTAGTCGGGTGTGTCAATGCCCATGCCCTTGAGGACACGCGACTGGCTGACCGCGTAGACCCGCTTCACTTCATCCTGGAGCACCCAGCGTAGAGTGTCGAGGCAATGGCTGCCCAGGAACCAGCACACGCTGGAGCGGGCGGCCCAGGAGAGCATCTTCGTCGGGACGAAGATGGTGTCCGACAGCCGGTGGTAGGCCATCTGCACGGCGCCGACCTCGCCGGCCTCAATGGCCTCCCTGATGCGCGGCACGCCGCCATTCCAGCGGTTGTGGAAGTCCACCATGAAGGGGACGGGATTAGCCTTCAGCGCCTCGCCGATGCGGTCGCAGTCCTCCAGGCTGGTGGCCAGCGGTTTCTCCACCAGCACGGCTTTGCTTCGGTTCACGGCCTCGACGGCTATGTCGGTGTGCGTGAAATCAGGCGTCACAATGGAGACGGCGTCCAGCGCGTCCACGGCCAGCAGATCGCGGTAGTCGGTGAAGTGCCCCGGCACGCCGAACTCCTGGGCAGCGGCCTCCAGGCGCGCCTCATCCACATCGCAGACGGCCACCAGGTCCACGGCTGGGTGGTCGCTGTAGGTCTGCAGAAGCATCTCGCCGAAGGTCCCCAGCGCGACCACGCCTACCCGCAGTTTGTCCATGACGTCTCCCTCCATCGCCCTCTCGTGCTCTTTCGCCCGACGGACTGCCGCCCCTGGTCCGCCGCATTATATGGGGGCCGGCAAGCCCGGGCAATGCCGGAAGCAAGGTTCGGGGAGTGGCTCGAAGAGGGCGCGAGCACAGGAACACAGAGAAGCGCTGCCCGACGGCGCAGGCAGGCGGGCGGGTAGGTCAATATGCGCTCCAGGCGGCCACCTGCACGTAAGCGCCGGCGGCCGGGAGTTTCTTGACGCAGCGCCGTTCCAGTATGCCCGAGCTTATGACATCGGAGACGAGCAGGATGCCGTCGCCCTTGTCAATAACGGCGTCCACGGCGGGCTCGACGGTGCGCGTTTCGGGTCCGCTGGTGTCGGCGCGCATCACGTCCCGGTAGGGCACGCCGAGATGCCTGGCAACCGCCTCGGCCAGGCGCCTTGTGGCGGATGCCCGGCCTCCGGGTCGGGGCACGGCGGTGACGTAGTCCACCCAGTGCCTTTCGGCCCTCTCGTCGAGCAGGTGGGCTATGTCGCTGGACATGCGCGCCGTCAGGGCCTCCTCCGGCTCACGCTGCCAGAGCTTGAAGTGATCGCGCTCCTTCTTGTCGAGGCCTTCCCAGCGATGGACGGCAAAGGCGCCCAGCGTCACGCGAGGAACGTGATAATAGGTCTGCCCCTCGCCTGCCATCTGGGGCAGTCTGCCGTGGGCGGTCGCCTCTTTGGCGCTGACCACCGTCTCGTGCAGAGAGGCCTGCTCGGGCACGTAGGCGGAGACACTGACGTTGGCCTTGATGCCGTGGACCTCTCCCCGTTCGCCGAGCCCGAGGCGATAGCCCGCTATGCTCTTCCCGAGGGCCGCAGCCAGTTCGTCCGCCTCCGACACGGTGGCCTGGGGCATGATGATGAGGAACTCGTCGCCGCCGAGGCGGCCGACCAGGTCCTGTTCCGGCACTTTCTGCCGCAGCAGGTCGGCGATGTCCTGGAGAACGGCGTCGCCGACCATCCGGCCGAACTCGTAGTTCACCTTCTCCAAGTTGATCAGGTCCACGTCAATGAGGCGGGCGCGCTTGCCGAGCTCTTCAACGGACAGGTCGTATCCTTCCAGGGCGGACAGCAGGCCC
>JAUVVP010000359.1 GCA_030604585.1 Planctomycetota bacterium
CAATGCACTGTTTGCAGAACTTGACCTCCTTGCAGTGGTCCAGGTGGAGGGCCACGGGGACGGGGGACCGGCCGGCGATCTGGCGCGCCCACTGCACGAGGGGTCCGTGCCCCCAGAAGCGGACCGTCGTCACCGAAGTCTGGATGATGACTGGGGCGTTCAGCTCTTCGGCAGCCCGAACGACCGCAAGCATGGAGTTGTAATCAACGATGTTGAACGCGCCGACGGCGTAGCCACCTTTCCTGGCGGCGATCACCATCGGCGCCATGCTGACAAGGGCCATGATTGTCCTCCTGGCTCTCCGGCCAGACCGTCCGCGTGACGGTCTTCCTGATGTCTTCCGCCAGCGGTCGGAGGCGTCCAAGTTAGCACCCAGGACCGGAGGATGCAAGTGGGCGACCGGGGGCCGGTGCCCGCCCTGCCGATCCCCGCAGGCGGGAGCGCGCCGGCAACACCGCTCAGCAACCTGAGGGCCATCCGGGAAGGCATGGAACTGGCGGACGTGGAGATCGTGACCGGCGCGTCGTAGGCGCCCGCCGCGACGGCGGCCGGACTGCGGCGAGGCTCAGACACACCACCAGTGACCGGGCTCGACGGCCGGGAGGCCGAACTCGCGATGCTCGGGCGGCAGGGACTCGAGCAGTTCCCTGGCCTTCTGACCGATGGCCTCTGCGGCAAGTTCCACGTTTCTCCTGCCCACCTCAGCCGAAGCGTGCTCGCGCGGGTCCAGGCCGCCGATGCCGTCCGGGGGGCTCATGTCCAACACCATCGGGCCGTCGCCCAGCTCGGAGATGTCCACGCGGTCGGGGTAGAAGAACATCATGTTCGAGGTCTCCCACTTGGCCGCGTGGTCGCCGCCGGCATCGTCCGAATCGCAGAGCGTCACTTCGCCCACGGCGACGGCCGCGCAGGTGCCGTCGGCGGTGACGGGCGCCAGGGCGTCCTCGATCATCGGGACCTGCTTCTGCGGCCAGTGGCCCGTAACGCACATGATCACGCGGAAGCCGGTCGCCTTGAGCCGCATGAAAAGGTTCGTGTAGACCGGCACCAGGTGATCCAGGTCGAACTGCGCGTGGAACCACAGAGGGGGGTAAACCACGCCGCCGAACTGCTCGGCGCACTTGACCAGGATCGCATGCGCCTTGATCGCATCGTTGCCAAGCGGCAGATGGCGGCCGTGCCATTCGATCATGCCGAACGGCACGTAGACGACCGGGAACTTGCGTGCGGCCGCCTCGAGCTGGCCGGGCCGCATGAACTGCATTTGCACGTCGCGAGAGAGAATGTTGTCCATCACGTGCCCTTTCTGGTCCTCACACGGTTCAGCTTCGGCCGGTCGCACAGGCTAACGGGGGGGCTGTCGGGCCGCATCAGGAGTAGAGCGCCACCTTGTTCGCGTGGGTCGCGATGAGGATGGGCTCTTCCGACTCGCGCAGCCAGCGGTCCACGACCTGCTGCGGGTCCTCGACCTTCTCCATGTGTGCGGCCTCCACCACCTGGGCCGGAAGGTCGGTGACCATGTAGATGCGCCGCACGGACCCGATGAATTGAGCGAACTTGTATGCCTTGTGGGAGTAGAGGACGTAGCGGGCCTCCAACCCGGCGATCACCTCGTCAAGCGGCGCAGTGAGCCGCTCGTAGAAATCGGCCCTCGCCTTCGGCGTCGGCGCCACGCCACTCTTGCACTGCGCAACGAACAGGACCTCTCCTCCCTCCCGCACGCCGTTGCGCGAAAGCTCCAGGCCCCGCTGAGCGTTGTAGAGCGTCTCGTCCTGGGGGTGGCCCCCCGGCGAGACGATGAGGCAGCGCGCGGGGGCGACACGGAGCCCGGCCGCGCGGTCCACCTGAGGGATCGCTTGGCGGGTAACGGCTTCCATCTCGCCGGCGCCCGCCCAGACGATGCCCCCGGCGCCGGTGACTGCGACGAGGACAAAGACGTCTTTGCCAGCGGTCGCCATCATGACCGCCTCGAGGATATCCTCCGAGACGGGGTTCGTGCGGCGGTCCGGGTCGGGATGCCAGGGGTGCCGTCCGAACGTGGACTCCGGGTCGAGGGCGAAGGAGTGGTTGTTCTCGATCGCCGCGAACGAACTCACGCCGGGCAGGAAGCTCTTCAGAGGGTTGGAATAGCCGGCGAAGTAGTGGTTCTTGACATCCGAGGTGACCACGAACAGGTCGGCATCGAGGGCCTGCCGGCTGATGTCCACCGGCGTGGCGCGGCAAGTCGTGCCGAGCCGCACGTGCAGCGACGGGTCCTCGCAATCGTGGATCGATATCTCGTGGCGCAGCCCCAGCTCGCCGGCGAGGGCCTCGAACGTGGCCACGATGCGCTTGTTCCCCTCGCTGAAACGCTCGTGTGAGCCGACCGCGACTATCCCGCGGACCAGCTCGGCCCCGACGAGGCGCTCCAGAACGGCGAGCATGAAGTCCCCGTGCGGCTCGGCGCGCGTGGCGTCGTCCAGCAGGTAGGTCACGGTGCGCCCGGCGGACAGCTCTTCGAGCCCGAGACAGCCGATTGGCTCTGCCAGCGCCCCGCGGAACGCCTCCAGGGGCGGCGTCCCCGCGCCCGCAGGGATCGGCTCGAGGAGCCGGGAACGCTCCTCGGGAATGCGGATTCCAAGCTCACCTGTTCCGTAAGGCACCTGGACCATTGCTGTCCCCGGGACAAGACCGCAGAACACGAGACGCCCGCCCGGCCTCAAGTACACGCTAACCTACCCGGGGCCGAGGGATCAATGAGACGTGGGCGCCTCAAATGTCCGCCTCTCGCGGCCCGCCCACCCGAGATGCCGCGCAGTTCGTCTGCCGGCGCACAGCGGCGGAGCCATGCAGCGCCTGCGGCCACTCAGGCTTCGGCGATCACCCGGGACATGTACTCAGCGGCCATGCGCGTCTGCTCGTCCACCCGCTCCACGCCCGCCGCGTTGTGCTGCTCGTCCAGACACGGGTGACAGAACTCGTAGCATATGTAGCCGTCGTAGCCTATCTCCTTTAGCGCCTCGACGAAGGCGGGGTAGTTCGTCTGCCCGTCAAGCTGCGCTACGCCTTGTTCATCGCGGTAGAACTCCCCGCCGTAATGCGAATGCACCTGCAAGGCGCCGGTGTCCCGGACGGCCTGCGCCACATAGTCGGCATCCCCGTCGCGGGGCCTCAGCAGCGGGCAGTCGAGGCAGGCTTTCAGGGCCGGCGAGTCCACCTCGCGAACGAAGGCGAGCATGTCCTGGTAGGTGTTGATGATCGGGATGTGATTCTGGAGCGCCAGCACGACGCCGGCTTCCTCGGCATACGTGGCGGCCTCGCGCAGCCCCTCCTTGACGAAGTTCCACCTTTCCAGGTAGGTCGTATCCGGGTAGTGGGTCTGGATGTACCGGCGGGTCATGTCGTAGGTGGCGACGCCGTCGCGCAAGGTAATGCCCGGCCAGGCGGCGAAGAGCCTGAGTATCTTCGCGCCCAGGGCCCGGGTCAGGTTGATCTGGCCCTTCACGAAGTAAAGCTCCACCTCGCGGCGCTC
>JAUVVP010000356.1 GCA_030604585.1 Planctomycetota bacterium
CCCGCGGGGCCCGCCGACCTGCCGGCCCGCGAAATGCGCCTGCACGCGCAGGAAGAGCGTAAAGACCACCGGCCGCACATCGGTGTTCGTGAGCGCAGTGGGCAGGGCTTCCTCCAGCAGGCCCGTGGTCCACCGGACCCTCTCGGGGGGGAACTCCGCCAGCTCGAAGCCGTATTTCAACCCCTGCGGCTGGAGCCCCAGCGCGTCGAACCGGTCCATCAGGATGCCGGCGTCCGAGGTGGCGGCCCCCCGCTGCGCGCTCGCAAAGAAGCAGAACTCGGCCCCCGGCCGCACCACTACCCACCGAAAGACCGAACGCAGCGTCCGGTAGATGCACGCCGTATAGTGCAGCACGGCCTGGCCGCGCACGTAGTTCTCGCTGGACGTTATGCCGCAGAAGGCCACGACGCCGTCCGGGCGCAGTATGCGCGAAAGCTCCCGGAAGAACTCGACGGTGTAGAAACGGCTGGCGGAGGCCGACGTGGGGTCCCCCACGTTGATGACGATCAGGTCGTAGGCGCCGGCCGGGGCGCGTCCGGCGCTCCGGGGCCCGCCGGCCTCCTCGCCGGCCGACAGAAAGCGGGCCGCCAACTGCGCCGGGTCGCGCGAGGACCTCTGAACGAAGTGGCGCCCGTCATAGTTATAGGCCGCGAAGCGCGGGTCCGCCAGGGGCTCCTTCAGTTCGGCCGGCAGATGCCGGTAGAGGAGCGAGACGAGCTGAGGGTCCGGTTCCACGTAGTCGAGCGCGCGCAAGGGGGCGGCCAGCATCCGCTGGCAGAGGCCGCCGAGCCCGCCGCCGATGACCAGCACGTCCCGCGGCCGCGGGTGCTGCGTCAGCAGCAGGGCGGCACGGCTCCGAGTGGCGGGCAGGTCGGGGAACTGGCTGCTGAGCCGCCCGTTCTGCACGAGGACGTAGTCGCCTTCCCGCTCGCCCAGTTCGACGTGCTGGTAGCGCGTGTCGCGCCCCTCGAGAAGGCCGAAACGGCTGAACGTCGTCCACCTGGCGGCGGTCGTGCCACCGCCCAGCCTCCGCCCCCATGCCAGGAACGCCGCGCAGAGGGCCAGCCCCAGCAGGACGCAGGCCGCCGAAGTCGCCCGGTCCAGCCGCCGGCGGGGGCGGACCTTCGGGCGCAGCGCGTAACCCGCCGCAGCCAGCAGCGCCGCCGCAACGAAGAACAGGCCCGGCTGGCCCTGGGCGCTGCTGCAACACAGCAGCAGCACCAGCAGCGCGCCGCCCACGGCACAGGGTCCTCCCGCCAAGCCCGAGGCCAGGGACGCGCCCAGGAACAGCAGTATGGCCGAAGCGCCGAACACAAGCGTGGCAGGCGGCATCCGCCCCAGCAGGTAGAAACTGAGCAGGGCGCCGGCCGCGGCGCCCCCGACCGCCTCCCCGACGTAGATGCGGGTGATCCCCCCGGCCGGCAGGGCAGCCCGGCGCTCTTCGAACCGCGCGGCCGCCGGGAAGAAGAACCCCACCGAGAAGGCCGCCGGAAAGGCCGCCAAGGCCGCCCCGGTCAGCATCGAGCCGAGCGAGAGGAACTCCCCCACCTGCGCGCCCAGCAGCGGACGCACGAGCCTGGCCAGAAGGAACGTCCCGAGCAGCCCCAGGGCCAGCGCCCCGGCCCCCAGATAGGCCAGCAGCAGCCCGCGCCGCACCACCTTCAGCAGGGCGGCCGAAGCCAGCGCTCCCAGGGGCACGAACAACAGCCAGCAGCACAACGCCGAAGCCAGGGCCAGCTCGGTGCCGTAGAAGCTGACCATCAGCTCCCGGACCAGCACGCTCTGGCCGACCAGCGCGACGGCCCCCACGGCACAGGCCAGGGGAACCAGCGAACCGTGTGGCGGCTGCTCCATGCCCTTACCCTCTCCCGGGGGGACAGGCGGGCGCAAAGAAAAGGCCGCCCTAAGCTGCGCAAGGGCGACCCGATGACGACTCGCGTGCAGGACCCGCCGTTACCGCTGTCTCCTGGTGACCTCCCTCCTGACCTCCTCAACGGTCACCCCGTCCGTCTGGAAGTCGGTCAGCAGCTTGTCCCAGCGGAAGGTCCGAGCTGCGGTCAGCTCTATGGTGTCGTTCTGGTAGCCGTACTCGTAGACCAGGATGGTCTGATCGGGCACGTCAATCAGCACGATGGGGGCGTATTGGCTGACCGCCTGCCCCACCACGCAGATGACGCCCGCGGTGCGTCCTTCGCTCTGCCCATGGACCCTGGACAGAATGCCGCTGCCGGCCAGCAGGAAGCCGGCCGTCACAGACACCAGCACGATCAGGGCCGTTTTCCACTCCTTCTTAGCCATGCGCTCCACCCCCTGGACAGAGAGCTACCTCATCCTCTTTTCCTCTTCGCCGAGGATGATTATCTGAGGTTTGGCCAGCACGAACAGCGTAGTGCGCTCTATCTTCCGGCCTTCGGCCGAGAAGAGGCGCTTCAGGATGGGTATCTTGCCGAGGATGGGCACGCCCCCCTCGCTGTGCGTGCGCGTGGAACTGCCGAGGCCACCCACCACCAGCACCCCCCGGTCCGGAACGCCGACGGTGGTTTCCAGGAACTGGCTCCTGGTCGCCGGCAGCACAACCGTGTTGTCCACCGATGCGCCGGCGGCGCCGCCCTCCCCGCCGGGCTGGCCGACGAAGGTCGTGAACTCGGCCGGAGCCTGCCAAGTGACCGTCTGGACAGTGGGCGACAGCTCCAGGAACACGTAGCGCCTGTCCGCGCTGACGATCGGCCTGACGCTGAGGTTCACGGCCTCGGAGACCGTGTCGATCTCCGGCACCAGCACGCCGTCGTCCACGCTGTAAGTGGAGATATAGTCGTAATCGGTGGCGACGGTAATGAAGCCCAGTTGCCCGTTGGCCAGGGTGATGCTGGGCGAGCTGAGCGTCTTGATCTCGTCGCGCTCCTGGCCCAGGCGGAACATGCCGGACAGGTTGAAGTCCTCGCCGCCCCAGCCGAAGTCGAAGGTGAGGCCCCGGGTCGGCTCGCCGAAGAACGGTACGCCCGTGCCGAGGAACGGAGCGAGGTCACTGGGCGGCCCGGCCTTTACGTACGTGTAGGTCAGGGAGTCATCGTCCCCCTCGAACTCCTGATCGGCAAACGGATGGCCGAAGCCGAAGGGCAGGCCCGCAAGCACGACGATGGGCTCGCCCTCCGCGTCCAATCCGATGGCTCCCAACGGGTTCACCCAGGGGGCGAGGCCGCCGTAGGAGCGGCTGCTGACACCAAAGCTCCTGGTCATGTTCCCCACATCGTCGAAATCCTGCGGATGGAGGCTGAAGTGCGGCCAGTTGAAGCCGACCTCGCGCATGAAGTTGTCCGAGATGGAGAGGAAGCGCACGTCCACCTTAACCTGCACCTTCATAGCGGCGCGCAGCTCCCTCAGCAGATCTTCGATGCACTCATGCACCTCGGCAGTCTGCACGATAATGACCTGGCCGGGGTCGTTGCCAAGCAGGAACGCTCGGCCGCGAGGCCACGCCGCAGGCACGGCGGGCCCCGCCGGAGCGCCGGCACCAGGCCCGAAGCCGAACCCGCCCGGGCGGCCAAAGCCGCCC
>JAUVVP010000303.1 GCA_030604585.1 Planctomycetota bacterium
GCTGCTGAACTCGCGCATGGTCCAAGCCGTCTTTGACGACGACTGCCCCGAGACCCGCACGCTCTGGGCTTATTCCGATACCGGCGTCTGGGACCCGGACCGCAACACGGATGAGTTCTGCGCCGCCCTGCCCGAATACTGCGGGCACGGCCTGCTCGCCGTCACGGTGGGGCTCCAGGGCGGCGGCTCGGTCTACCGGCCCGAAGTCTACGACAGCTACGTCAACTCCGCGTACGAGCCGGACGGAAGCTTCAAAGGGCCGTACTTCGACAGGCTCCTGCGCGTGCTCAGAGCGGCCGACGAGGCGGGCATGGTCGTCATCGTCAACTACTTCTACTGGAAACAGGCGCAGCGCATACCGGACGACCGGACCCTCTACGAGGTCACGGAGCGCGTGACCGAATGGCTGCTCCAGAGCGGCTGCAGCAACATCCTGGCCGACGTGGCCAACGAGTCGGAGCCCTTCTGGCAGCGCCCCGTGATGGAGCCGCCCAATATCCATACGTTCATCGAGGCGGCCAGGTCGGTGACGCTCGACGGGCGGCGTCTGCTGGTCTCATCCAGCACGGGCGGAGGCGACTCCATCCCGGCGGGCAGGTGGCTGGAGGTCGAGGATTTCTCCCTGCCGCACGGCAACGGCTGCACGCCCCAGCAACTGGCGGCCAAGCTGCGGCGCCTCAAGGAGTGCGACGGCTTCCGGAAGCGCCCGCGCCCCATCTGCGTGAACGAGGACAGCATCTTCGTCGAGAACCTGGAGGCCGCCGTTCGGGAAGGCTGCTCGTGGGGCTTCTACTGCCAGGGTTACGGCTGCAATTATCGCGACCGCATGGACTGGACCACGCGCGAGCGCGAGGACCGCTGCGAGGATCTGAGCGGCTTCCAGACGCTGCCCGTCAACTGGGGCATCAACACCCCGATCAAGCGCGCCTTCTTCGACAAAGTCACCGAGATCGCGGTCGGGCGGCAGCGCCTCCCGTGACGGCGCGCCGCTTGCCCGCGCAACTGGAGTGTGGCATGGGGACTGCTGACGAGTATCTTGAGGCGCTGCTTTCGCTGCCGCGGCTCTGGGGGCCGCAGGTGTCCCGAGACGGACTGTGGGTGGCCTGGACGTGGTCAGGCGCCGGGCCGGCGGCCGACGTCTACGTGGCCCCGACCGACGGCTGGACCAGACCCGTTCGTTTGACCGACACGGCTGACGATTCATATCTGGTCTCCTGGACGCCGGACAGCCGCGCCGTGCTGGTCGAGCAGGACAGGGACGGAAACGAGCGCGCCCAGTTGTTCCGCGTTGACATAGACCGGCCCCGCGAGATGCAGCCCCTGACCGAGCCCGATCCGAACTACTTCCTCCGCGGCGGACAGCTTCACCCCAACGCGCGCTGGCTGGTCTACGGCGCGAACTTCGACGCGGCCACGGGCCAGGAGATAGAGCCGACCTGGATCTACCGCCATGACCTGGAGAGCGGCGAGCGCCTCGTGCTGGCGCGCCCCGTCAAGTCGGGTTCGACCGGACCCCGGTTGAACTCGGCCGGCACCCATATCCTGTACATGCGGCGCGACCTGCATCCTGCCGGCAGCCAGGTCTGGCTGGCCGATGTCGAAGGCGGCTGTGACCGCGAGGTGCTCAACCTCGGTGCGGACGTCAAGACGGGCGCATCCTGGTTCCCCGACGGGCGCCGCGCGCTGGTGATCGGCGAGACGAAGACGCACAAGCGGATCGGCATCTGGGACCGGACGGACGAGTCGCTGCGCTGGATCATTGATGATGCCGGGCGCAACATCGAGTACGCCTTCGTCCCGCACCGCAGCGACCACATTGTGATTGGCGAGGTCCAGGAGGCGCGGACCCGTTGCTCGCTGTGGGACCTGGAGAGCGAACGGGAGGAGTACCTGCCGCCCGTGGCCGGCACCCTTGCGCCGTTGGCCCCGGTCGGCGACGGCGAATGGGTCGGTGTGTGCTACAGCTCCCGCCAGCCGGCCGACCTCGTGCGCTTCTCGCCCTCGGACCTGCCGTCCGGGGAGGTCGTGACGCTGTCGCGGGTGTGGGACCGCACGTCGCTGGCGGCCGACGATTTCGCCCCGGCCGCGGGCTTCCGCTGGCACTCGTCCGACGGGCTCCAGATTAAGGGCTGGCTCTATCGGCCGACGCGGGAGGCCAGGGGCACCGTTGTCTGCGTCCACGGCGGGCCGACGGGCCACAGCGAGGACCGCATCAACAAGCAGATACAGTTCTTCGTGCGGCATGGCTTCAACGTCTTCGATCCGAACTACCGGGGGAGCACGGGGTTCGGCCTGGCGTTCCGCGAAGCGATAAGGGCCGATGGCTGGGGCGGGCGGGAACAGGACGACATCCGCGCGGGGATCGAAGCGCTGATGGAAGCGGGCATAGCTCGGCCCGGCAAGGTCGGGATAACCGGCACGTCGTACGGGGGTTACTCGTCGTGGTGCGCCATTACGCGCTTCCCCCCGGAGGTAGTGGCTGCGTCGGCGCCGATCTGCGGCATGACCGACCTGGTGGTGGATTACGAGACGACGCGGCCCGACCTGCGCCCCTACTCCGAGGAGATGATGGGCGGCGGCCCGGACGAAGTCCCGCAGCGCTATCACGACCGCTCGCTGGTCAACTTCGTGGACAACGTCAGGGGCCGCCTGCTGATCGTGCAGGGCCTGCAGGATCCGAACGTCACCCCGCAGAACGTCCGCGCGGTGACGAAGGCCCTGGACCGAGCCGGCGTGCCGTATGAGACGCTCGCCTTCGAAGACGAGGGGCACGGCATCAGCAGGCCGAAGAACCAGAAGACGCTGTTCCTGCGCCTGGTCGAGTTCTTCGATGAGGCCTTCCTGGTGCCGTAGAGGTCGCAGGGCCGGCTCGCATCCCGGCGACGGGACGGGCCGGACGTGATCTGCTGTGCGATGCGCCCGCTGCTTGCATCTGGGGTCGGGTGTGGTAACCTACTCGCCTTTACCCCCGCCGCGCAAAGGAGCGATCATGGGTGGGCCCCTCTATCGCAAGCCTCGGTCAGGAACGACGCGCTGGACCAGTTTCGAGAACCCGACCGGAGCCAGGGGCGCCGGCGGCAAGGCCAACCGCGGCGCGAAAGGCCACTCGACGGAGCCGCTGTCGCCGGGCGAATGCAAGGTGCTGTGCGACGTCGAGGGGTGCGGGCTGATCAACAGGATCTGGCTCACCGTCATAGACCGCTCGCCGCTGATGCTGCGCTCGCTGCGAATTGACATGTACTGGGACGGCGCAGAGGAGCCGGCCGTATCGGCGCCGCTGGGCGACTTCTTCGGCGTGGGGCTGGGGCGCACCGCCGCCTTCGAGGGCGAGCTGTTCGCCAGCCCCGAGGGGCGCTCGTTCATCAGTTACGTCCCGATGCCGTTCCGCAGCCGCGCCCGGATCGCCGTAACGAATGAGTCCGACAGGCTGCTCTCGCACATGGCCTATGACGTGAACTACACGCTGCTGGACCGCCGTGACGACCGCGACCTCTACTTCCATGCCTTGTGGCATCGCGAGAATCCCACGCAACTGGGGCGCGACTTCGAGGTGCTGCCCCGCGTGCACGGCGCCGGGCGATACCTGGGCGCCAACTTCGGCGTCATGCCCAGCCCGGCCTACGGCTGCTGGTGGGGCGAAGGCGAGGTCAAGGTCTATCTGGACGGCGACCGCGACCTGCCCACCCTCGTCGGCACCGGCACCGAGGACTACATCGGCAGCGCCTGGGAGCAGGGCCTCTTCTGCCAGCGCTTCGTCGGCTGCACCGTATGCGGCGGGGAGCCCGAGCAGTACTGCTTCTACCGCTACCACGTGCCCGACCCCGTCTTCTTCCAGGAGGACTGCCGGGTCACGATACAGCAGATGGGCGGGGCCCTGAAGACCCACGTGATCGAACTTATGGAGAGGGGACTCGCCGTGCTGCCCGTGGCAACCGACGGTCCCGAGCCCGGCGATGCCGTCAACCTGCTCGAGCGGCCCGGCCCCGTTGACCTCACCGATCCGGACCTGCCGGGCCGATACGTCAACTTCTATCGCGAGGACGACTGGTCGGCCGCGGCCTACTTCTACCTCGACAAGCCGGTGAACGGAC
>JAUVVP010000024.1 GCA_030604585.1 Planctomycetota bacterium
AAGCCCGATGGCTGTGTTGTCGGCGCAAAACGTCCTCAACGTGGCTTCAGCCACGCTTCCGGCGTTTTGCGCCTGCCGCCTTGCCCTCGGGCTTCTCGCTCGTCCTCGTCACGAACGGGGTTTTGCAATAGCCCCTTAGTGTTGACAGGGCGGCTGGCGCTGAGCCGGGCGATAGACAGCCTCGCTTTCTCCGCGAGGGCCGATTACAGCGTGCTCCTGGCGCGACGCACGGCAGCGGACCTGGAGCGCGCCGATAGCGTCCTCTCCCCACCACATCAGCGAGGTCATCAACTGCTGCACTCACGGCCGCAGGCTTCTGCGAGAGCCCGCTTCCCCCTCCCCCCCTGCACATGCAATGTCAACATACGCAGTCCCGCTGCGGCCATGTTGTTTACCGCCCACTCCCACTGATTCACACGCTCCATCTTAAGCATTCTGACGACCTTACGATATAAGGGACGGGGCCGCATTAACTTACGAAAAGACGCTCAGAATGGCCTTTTTCGGACTTTCAGTGCGCAGGCCGCGAGTTGCCTGCGGCGGCGCTCGCGCGTGCGACCCCCACAGCCCTCACCACCACAGCGTCGTCAGGACTCCGTAGTGGTCTGAGGGGCAAACACCGTCGGCTGGCGTTAAGACAACCCGGCTACTCAGGATGCGGTCGTGCGGAATATTGCCGCCTACTAAGACAAGGTCAATTCTGTATGAATGGCTGCTGTGATAGGCACGCAAAAGATCATAGGGTTCTGACGCTTCCGTCTGCCGGCGGAAATTGGGGTTGTGCGCAGGATCCCACGTCGCGCCTTCATCCTTGGGGTTCACGAGTCGGAAACTATCCATCCACCTGCCGTCAGCGAGGAGCGGCTCGAACTCGCCGCTCTCTCGGGTCGTGTTGAAATCTCCCAGGACTATCGCAGGCATGCCCGGAGGCAGTGTTTCGTCAATGAACTCTCTCAGATTTGCTATCTCCCGCCCCCGGCGCTCGATATCTTTTTCCACCCGTTCCCTTCCTTCTCTTACGTTTTCGCGCGGCAGCTCCTGAGCGAGCCGCTGCAAAGCTTCTTTCAGTGCGGGACCGCGAAAGGGGCCGCTGTGAAGGTGAAGATTGTATACGTACAGCAATTTCCCATTCACGACCACACGGAACAGGAGAGCCTGGGTTATCTCAGCGAAGTGAAAGCAAAACGAGTTCGTTGTAATGCCCCACCCGCCAAGGCGTTTTCTACCAAGCTCCACAACGGTCCACGGTCTCTTAACCAGGATGGCGTCGCCTTCTCTAAGGTTCCATGGAATCCCGACGGGGCCAAATCGGATTCCGCCGAGCGCGACGCGGTGGACCACACGGTAATCCAGGTCTGCTGCCAGCCGCCGTGCATAGTGCGGCAGAGGATTGGCTTCCTGGACAGCGATAATGTCCGGGGCAAGCCTGCGCACCTCGATCGCCAACGCGTCGTATCGCTTCTGGAGGTCGTCCGGGTAGCGCCCCATCTTGAGAGTGCCTTTGTAGGTCAACCCCGACCACACGTTGATGGTCAGGATGCGGATCTCCTGGGGAGGACTAAAAGGTTCGTACGCTGCGACTTCCTCAGCCGTAAGGCACACCGAGCGCACCGCGCTGCAACCGAACAAAAAGGGTACACCCAGCAGGAGCGCCATTGCGGGCGCAAACGGCCAAGAAAGCCACTTCATGTGGTCGGACCTGGTTGAACCTTTGACCCACTTTCCTCGACATACTCACTCACACGCGGCGGACCCGGAACGCGGCGCTATGAAAACAGCAGAGGATGTCTGCAACGCCGCTCATAGTGGCTTCTGGAAGACACGGAAGCGCTTATAGACCTGGCCGCCCATTCTTTCCATTTCAGCACGCACCTTAGTATTGGTCTCCAACTCATGATGACTGTCAATATACTCAAAGCCGGCCTCTCTGGCAGACTCGAATATCTTCAGGCCCATCATCACATCCAGGCCACGACCCCTGTATTCGTCTTTAACAGCCCCAAGCAAAAGGTCCAGCTGCTTTGTTCTCTTGGCAGCGCGAAGGATCCTGAATATCCCTAAAGGCAGAATATGGCCTTTGGCTTTCTGGATGCCTTCAGTCATATCCGGAATACCCAGGATAAAGGAGACGACTTCGTCATCCTTGGTGACTATCTTGACAAAGCGGGGGTCGAGTATGGGGAGGTAGCGTTTGGCCAAGTCGTTCATCTCTTGTTCATCGAGCGGCACAAAGCCGTAAAGACCGCTATAGCACTCGTTCATCAGTCTAAACACGGGCCGAATATACGGCTTCATCCGACGGCGCTTAGCAAACTCAATTAGCTTGAAGCCTCCTCTCTTCGTGATCCTCTGGTAGATTCTCCTATAAACCTCGGGAATGTCTTTCGGTATATCTACCTTGTAGACAACATAATCTACGTCCTTTATATAGCCTTCATTCGTCACCAAACGAATCATGAATTCGAAGTTGTGGTAAGTTGCTATAGTCGCCCGATGCCCAAAGCCCTCTACTAGGAAACCTTCGGGGTCTTGGTCAGTCAAACCCAGAGGCCCGATAAGTTTGTCCATCCCCCTTTGCATCGCCCAAGTTTCAATATGCCCCAAAAGTGCGTGAGCAACTTCCTGATCGTCCCAGCATTCCAAGTAAGCGAATCTGCCTATCGTTTCCTGGCGGGAGTTATTATACCGATGATTGATAACACCCATGATCCTTCCGGCCGCTTTGCCACTCCGATAGGCGAGAACAAGAGTCGCATCACAGTAGGAAAAAGCCCTGTTCTTTTTCCGATTGAAGGATTTCCATTCATCAACATAGATCGGCGGGACCCAGGTGGGATGATCGCAATGAATCTTCGCTGGTAGATAGATGAACTCTTTCAACTCTCTGTGACTCTGCACTTGCTTTAGCTTCACGGACATCGTTGTGCCTTTTCGCGTTTCTTGCAACAAGAATAAACATCGGCGCGTGCCGACACCGGCTCTGTCCTCCTATTTTGCTCGGACAATGCCAAGGACGTACCTGTGCTCGACCGTTATCTGAGGGCAGCCCTTGGATCTGTGTTCGATCCTGTTGACGAACTCTCTTTTGAAGCGTTCTCTCTCGTCCGGTTTCAGTGCAAGCCAGTAGGTTGTCCCAGCGCCTGACTTGAGAAGGTGGTCGTAGACATCCTGCCCGGTCTCGCAAACGAAGTCAAATGCGCCGCGCCTGTTGGCGGTCTTCCTGTCGAGCGCCGCCGTGGAGTCCGGAGACGCTGCCCGGTTGCTTCTCCTACTGGGAGCCGACCTGCCGGCGCAAGCCGACGGAGTTCTGGTGGGGGAGCACTGTGTTCGAGCGCCGGGCCGGCAGGGGGAGCGTGGTCCTGTCAACGTTCCGCCTCGCCGATCAGGTGGCCGTGAATCCCGTGGCCCGTCGGATGCTGGGCAATCTTCTCAGGTCGGAAAAGGGCTCGGACCCTTTTCTGCGAAACAAACCCAATCGCTTGCATCGCCTTTCTTCGTAAATGGTTACGCCAAACTCGCCCCGGCGAGCGGCGTGGGCGCTCCACGCGGCGGGCCGCTCGCTTGGACTGCCGGAGCGCATGGATTACAATGTAGCGCTGACCTTCGCCGGCGCCCGGCGGAACTCCTGCAGCTACCAGCAACCGGACAGGACCTCTATGAGCGACAAGTACGACTTCGACGTGGCGGTGATCGGCGCGGGTCCGGCCGGCTACGTGGCCGGCATCAGGGCCGCGCAGCTCGGCGCGAAGGCCTGCGTCGTCGAGAAAGGCGACCTCGGCGGCTGCTGCACCAACGTCGGCTGCATCCCGACCAAGGCCCTCTGGCACGCCGCCGGGCTGATGCGCCAGGCCCGACACGCCGACGACTTCGGCGTTGACCTCACAGGGGTCGAGTTGAACTTCCCCGCCGTGGCCGCCCACCGCGACGCCGTCGTCGGCAAGCTGCGAGGCGGCATCAAGGCCCTGCTGGCCGGCAACAAGGTCGCGCTAATCCAGGGCGCAGCATCGTTCAAGGATGCGCACACGCTGCGCGTGGCAGGCGGGGACGGCGGGCGAGACGTAAGCGCCGAGAAGCTGATAGTCGCCACTGGCTCCTCACCCGTCGAGCTTCCGATCGTCCCCTTCGACCACAGCGTCATCATAAGCAGCGACGACGCCGTCAGGGCCGACCAACTCCCGGAATCCATCGTCATCGTCGGAGGCGGCTATATCGGCGTCGAGTTCGCCAGCATCTACGCAGCCTTCGGCGTCGAAGTGACCATCGTGGAGGCCGTCGAGAGGCTGCTGCCCGGCATAGACGAGGACTGCGCGCGCGAGGTCGTCAAGGTCCTCAAGAAGGACGGCGTGGCCATCCACACGGGCACGCAACTGGAGGGAGTCGGCAAGGGCGACGGCGGCGTGCGCGCCCGGCTTGCCGGCGGCAAGGAAGTGGCCGCGCAGCAGATACTGGTCTGCGTCGGTCGGCGCCCGGACTGCGAGGGCCTGGGCATCGAGAACGCCGGGCTAAAGGTCGGCGACAAGGGCCAGTTGGTCGTAAACGAGCACATGCAGACCTCGCAGCCGCACGTCTACGCCGTCGGCGACGTGGCCGGCGACCCCCTGCTGGCCCACGTGGGCAGCCAGGAGGGCATAGTCGCCGCCTCGCACGCGACGGGCTCCATCACGGCCGCGATGGACTACCGCGTCGTGCCGGCCTGCGTCTTCGCCTTCCCCGAGATAGCCACCGTGGGCATGAGCGAGAGCCGGGCCGCCGAGACGGTCGAACAGGTCGTGGTGAAGAAGTTCCCCTTCCTGGCGCTGGGCAAGGCCCACATCATGGGCCAGACGGGCGGCTTTGTGAAGATGGTGGCCGACGCCAGGACGGGCGAGCTGCTCGGCGTGCACATATGCAGCGCACAGGCCAGCGCCCTGCTCGGCGAGGCCGCCCTGGCGCTACGCCTGGAGTGCACCGCCGATGAGCTGGCCGAGACCATCCACGCCCATCCAACGCTGCCGGAGGCGATCCGGGAGGCGGCGGACGGTGTGACGGGATTCCCGGTCAACTGGAAAGGCTGAAACAGAACCCGGAGGCATGACGGATGAAGACATCGGCGCACGTTCGCCCGTCGAACTCTGAACTTTGGACTTTGAACTTTGAACCTTGAACCCGCAACCGTGTCGAACGCCGTTGCACAGCCGGAACTTGCCGTGATCGGGCTCCGCAGGCTGCATTTCCAGGATGCGTTCAGCCTTCAGGAGCGGCTGCGCGACGCCTGCATCGCGTCCGACGGCCGCCGCAACTACCTGGTGCTGATCGAGCACCCCCCCACCATAACTGTGGGACGGTCGGGCGACCGTCGTGACGTGTTAGCGGGCCAGGAGCGCTTGCGCGGACTCGGCTTCGAGGTGGTCGAGACGAACCGCGGCGGGCAGGTCACCTATCACGGCCCCGGCCAGTTGGTTGCCTACCCCGTCATCAGTCTCAGGCATCGCGGCCGTGACCTGCACCGCTACCTGCGCGACCTGGAGGCGTGGCTGGTCAGGCTCTGCCGCAGCTACGGCGTGGAGGCGCACGCCGATTCGCCGCACACGGGCGTCTGGGTCGAGGACAGGAAGATAGCCTCCATCGGCATCGCCGTGCGCCGGTGGGTCACCTACCACGGCGCTGCGCTGAACGTGGCGACGGACCTTTCGCACTTCGGTCTGATCGTTCCCTGCGGCTTGCGCGCTGTAACGATGACGTCGCTGGACCGCGAGCTGGGGTCGGCCCCGCCGCTGGAGGAGGTGGCCGAGCGGGCGGCCGCCTACTTTGCCGAGGACTTCGGCCTGGCGGTGAGAACGGCCATCAGACACAGATGAACACAGATGGCCACAGATTACAGACACTCGGAGGTCACTGAGCAGATCATAGGGGCAGCCTATCGCGTGCACGGGTTTGGTTCGCGCGAACGTTTCAGTCCCGTAGGGACGGCTGAAACAGGCTGGAGACGGGCCTGACAAATGCACGATGATGATGTTCGCGGGTTGACGTCCAACCGTCCCTACAGGACGGAAGGGGTGTGTCGGCACCCTTATCCCAGCGATGAATCGCTGGGCTATTATCAAGCGTCCCTTCGGGACTCCCCTACGGCGGACATCTTTCGGAATGCCGGTTCTGTACTTAGTTGTTGATGACAAGGTCATCGTGGAAGTTAAGGCCGGGGCCAACCTGACCAAAGCGCACGAGGTCCAACTGGTCAACTACCTGAGAGCGACAGGGATCGAAATGGGGCTATTGGTCAACTTCGGACAGAAAGTCGAGATCAAGCGAAGGATATTCGGTCAGTGAACATCAGTGAGAATCAGTGTCCTGATCAGTGCGAGTGTGGAGGGGCTGCAGGTGGCGTGAAGAACAGGTTTCCGGCGTGGTTGAAGAAGCGCCTGCCGGCCCGCGACAGGGTCGAGCCGGTCCTGGCGCTGCTGAAGGAACTCGGGCTCGGCACGGTCTGCCAGGAGGCGCACTGCCCGAACACGGGCGAGTGCTTCGCCCGGGGCACGGCCACGTTCATGATACTGGGGCGGGTCTGCACGCGGGACTGCACGTTCTGCGCGGTTCCCGGCGGCCGGCCTCAGCCGCCCGACCCTGACGAGCCGCGCCGCGTGGCACTGGCGGCGCAGCGCCTCGGGCTGCGGCACGTGGTGGTCACCAGCGTCACACGCGACGACCTGCCGGACGGCGGCAGCGGCCAGTTCGCCGCGACCATCCGCGCGCTGCACGAAGGCGCCTCCGCGACGGTGGAAGTGTTGACCCCGGACTTCGGCGGCCGTCGCGAGGATGTTGACCGGGTGCTTGACGCCGCGCCCGAAGTGTTCAATCATAATGTCGAAACGGTGGCGCGCCTCTATCCCGAGGTGCGTCCGCAGGCCGATTACGGGCGCTCGTTGGCAGTGCTGGCGAGGGCCGCCGGGTCCGGTTCCGCCCCGATAATAAAGAGCGGGCTGATGCTCGGTCTGGGCGAGAGCGTGGACGAGGTGCGCGCCGTGCTTGCCGATCTGCGGCGGGCGGGATGCCGCGTGGTGACGCTGGGCCAGTACCTTGCGCCGTCGGCCGCGCACCACCCGGTGGTCGAGTTCGTGGAGCCGGACCGGTTCGAGCGTCTCGGAGCGCTGGCGCTGGAGATGGGCTTCGAGGCGGCTCCCAGCGGGCCGTTCGTGCGCAGCAGCTACCGCGCTGAAGAGATCGTGGCCCGCCTGCCGGCGAAGACGGTGACCCGCGCGGATGCGTGAGCAGGCCGCCTCCTCGGCGGCGGCTTTCTTCGGCCGAGGACGGCGAAGCGCCAGGACGAGGACGCCGATCAGGATCAAGCTTGGAGGGAAAAGATGGCATTCGAGGTCAAGCTGCCCCCCCTGGGTGACGATGCCCCCGATGAGGCCGAGATCTCTTTCTGGTACGTCGAGGAAGGGGACACCGTCGAGGAGGGGCAGGACATGGTAGAGATGGTCACCGACAAGGCCGCCTTCACCGTGCCGGCGCCGGTCGCCGGGACCATCCGAAGCATCACGGCCGCCGAAGGGGACAAGGTGCAGGTCGGCCAGGTCATGGCAATCGTGGAGCAATAGCAACACAGGACAATGGCATTCGAGGACATTCCCGGCCAGGACGATACGGCGCGCCGGCTGCGGGCGACGCTCCAGAGGGACAGGCTCCCCCATGCGTTCCTCTTCGTGGGCTCAACGGGCACGGGACGGGCCGCGATGGCCCGCGAGCTGGCGCAGGTCGTCCTCTGTGAGGGTAAGGACCGACCGGACGACTGCTGCGGCCGCTGCGATAGCTGCCTCCTCTTCGCCCGGGGCGCGCATCCCGACTACGGCGAAGTGGGCCTGCCGGAGGGGAGGCAATCGCTCCCCATTAAGACTATCCGCCGGGTGCAGCGCAGCGCGGCCCTCAAGCCGGTGCGCGCCGCCCGGCGGGTCTTCGTCATACGCGACGTGGAGCGGATGAGCATCGAGGCGGCCAATTGTTTCCTCAAGACCCTCGAGGAGCCGCCCGGGAGGTGTTTCTTCGTGCTGATTGCCTCCAGCCTGCGCCGGCTTCCTGAGACCATCGTCAGCCGGTGCCGCGTCGTCAGATTCGCCAACCTGGCGCTGGAGGTCCTTCAGCGCCGGCTCGAGGCCGATGGAGTGCAGCCTGACGATGCCCGCTGGCTGGCACGCCGGGCATGGGGCAGCCCCGGCCTGGCGGACGGGCTCAAGGAGGCGGACCTCCACGCCTTCAACCGCGAACTGGTCGAGAGGCTGCGGGAACTGTCCGTGGACGACAACTTCACACTGTCCGACTGGTTCAGCAGGAAGGCCACGGAGAACGCCGTCTCCGCCGCCGAATCAAGGGATGCGCTACAGGAGCTGCTCGAATGCGTCGCCGCCTACTACCGGGACCTGGCGCTGTCGGCGGCGGGCGGGACGGACCCCGCGGAGCCGTTCAACGGCGCCCCAGAGGACGGTATCACCGAACCGGCAGCCGGAGTGCCTCCCGACGCCTTTGTCGAGCGGGCGGAGCTCGTTCTGGAAGCGATCGAGCGCATCGGAGGCAACGCCCAGCGCCGGCTGGCCCTCGACGACCTGTTCACCCAGCTCGGATGGCTGAGCAGAGGTGCTACGTGATCCAACCCATGGAAGGAACCGTCACCAGCCTACGGTCGGTCCTGTGCGAGGTGGACGCAGGCGAGCGGACCTACACCTGCAAGGCCAGGCGGCGGCTGGTCGAGAGCGACACGGGGGAGTCCAAGCCGCTGGTCGTCGGGGACCGGGTGGTCTTCACCCCGACCGGCGGAGACGAAGCCGTCATCGAGAAGGTCCTTCCGCGCCGCACGAAGCTGTCCCGCAGGTCGCCCCGGGGCCTTCGGACCGAGCACATCATCGTCACCAACGTGGACCAGTTGCTCATCGTGGCGGCGGTGCGCAAGCCTCCGCTCAGACCCGGCCTCATTGACCGCTACATCATCGCCGGCGAGGCCGGCGGCCTCGAGCCGACCATCTGTATCAACAAGACGGACCTGGCCACGGACCCCTCGGAATACGACGGCCTGGCCCGCATGTATGAGGAGATGGACTACCGCGTGCTGCTGACCAGCGCCGTGACAGGGACGGGCCTGGAGGAGCTGAAGGAGACCCTGCGCGACAAGAGCAGCGTGCTGGCCGGCCACAGCGGCGTGGGCAAGTCCTCGCTGATAAACGCCTTGCAGCCGGGCCTGAAGCTGCGCACCGGCCCCGTCTCCACCACGGGCCGGCACGTAACCAGCGGCGTCTCGCTGTTGAAGCTCGACTTCGGCGGCTACGTAGTGGACACGCCGGGCATCCGCGAGTTGACCCTGTGGGACATAGAGAAGCAGGAGGTCGCCCAGTTCTTCCCGGCCATCTGGGAGTTGTCTCACCAGTGCCGGATGCCCGACTGCATGCACGTCCACGAGCCCGACTGCGCCGTCAAGGCCGCCGTCGAGAGCGGCGATCTCCCCCCCGGGCGCTATGACAGCTACATCCGGATCGTCGAGACCACCGAAGAGCCGCACGTGCCCCGGGCCACCGACGTCGAAGAGCCCGACCGACAGATCACCAAGAAGAAGCGGCGCCTCAGCCGGGGCAAGCGCAGGCAGGACCTGCGACGGCAGTACGAGCAGGACCTGGACGAAGAAGACGGCGAGGAAGAGGACGACGCGCCGAACTGAACCGCGCGCTCAGCGGCGCCTGAAGACCAGGAGCGACGCGTCGAATCCGTGCAGGGGCAGCCGGAACGTCGCCTTGGAGCCAAAGACCGGGTGACGCGCCTGTTCGGGGCCTAACCTGCCGCGTAGAGCCCCTTCTCCCGGATGTACTGGAGCACGGGCCCTGGGACCATGTGGCGGATGGACTTCCCCTCCCGGACCCGCCGGCGTATCTCCGTGGCCGATATGGCCATCGGCGGCGCCTCGACCCTCAGCTTCTTGACCGCCTCGACCCACTCCCGGCCGAACAGTCCGGCCAGGTCCTCGAGGTCCCGTTCAAGCGAATAGCCCGGACGGCCGAGGGTGATGATGCCCGCCTCGCGCACCAGCTCCTCGGCCCGCCACCAGGTCGGGATGTCGTGCACGCTGTCGGCGCCAAGGATCAGGAAAAGCTCGGCGTCGGGCCCCATGCGCTCGCGCAGCTCCCTGACGGTCAGGAGGGTGTAGGACGGTCCCTTGCGGTGCAGTTCCACCGGGACGGCCTCGAAGGCCGGATTGCCCGCGATGGCCAGCTCGACCATGCGCAAGCGGTCCTCGGGCGAGGCCAGCGGCTTCTGCGACTTGTGGGGTGGATTCAGGGCAGGCACGAAGAGAACCCTGTCGAGCGCGCGTTCCTCCCGGGCGCGCTCGGCCAGGATCAGGTGGGCCGTGTGGATGGGGTTGAATGAGCCGCCGAAGATGCCTATCCTGGCCATCACGTCTTCCCTGCCAGCCTGGCGATGGCCTTCAGCCTTCGCAGCAGCGGGGGCATGGACTCGACAGGGAGCATCGTGGCGGCGTCGGAGAGGCCGGCGTCCGGCTCCGGATGCGTCTCGATGAAGACGCCGTCGGCGCCGGCGGCCACGCCCGCTGCGGCCAGCGCAGGCACCATCTCGCGCTCCCCCCCGCTCTCGACGCCGCGCGCCGCCGGCCGCTGCGCCGAATGCGTCGCGTCGAACAGGACCGGATAGCCGGTGGCCCTCATGCGCACGATCGAGCGCATGTCCACCACCAGGTCGTGATAGCCGAAGCAGGTGCCGCGCTCGCACAGGATTATGCGGGTGTTGCCCATGGAGCTGACCTTCTCGGCGGCGCGGGCCATATCCTCCGGCGCCATGAACTGGCCCTTCTTGATGTTGACCGGCAGGCCGGTGCGCGCCACCGCGACCAGCAGGTCCGTCTGCCGGCACAGAAAGGCGGGTATCTGAAGCACGTCCGCCACTTCGGCCGCCGGCTCGGCCTGCCAGGGCAGGTGGACGTCCGTCAGCACGGGCACGCCGACCTGCTCCTTCACCTCGGCCAGTATCGCCAGGCCCTTCTCCAGGCCGACGCCGCGGAAGGACGAGATGCTGGTGCGGTTGGCCTTGTCAAAAGAAGCCTTGAAGACGTAGGGCAGGTCCAGGGCGGCACATATCT
>JAUVVP010000395.1 GCA_030604585.1 Planctomycetota bacterium
AAGGATCTGGTTGTTGCGCAAGGAGTTACGACGAGATTCACGCCGGAGGCGCGCAAGCTTCGGGCCTACAGGATCCGGCCCTCAGAATGACATGCCTCGCGGGCTCTGGGCCGGCGCCTTTCGCAACCTCAACAGCGCAAATGCCGCGCCTCACAACCGCCCTTGAGACGCGCCGGCCCTTTGCGTAGACTGGGTGGCCGTTCGCTTCTGCCAACCTGCCCTCGCATGGCGGAGTGAGGCGCCGAGATGACGCTCCTGGTCGCCGGTTCGGTGGGTCTGGACACCGTGGAGACTCCCCACGGCTCGACTGAGGAGGAGCTGGGCGGCTCGGCCGTATACTTCGCCTTCGCGGCGGCGCACTTCTCGCCCGTGCGGCTGGTGGCGGTTGTGGGGCGCGACTTCCCACCCGGTTGCCTGGAGCGCCTCGGCCGGCAGCCCATAGACCTGGCCGGCCTGCGGCAGGTCGAGGGCGCCACCTTCCGCTGGCACGGCGTCTACGAGGGACGCATGGCGCAGGCTCGCACCCTGGACGTGCAGATGAACGTGCTCGGCACGTGCCCGCCGGACCTGCCCGCCGGCTACGCCGACTCCCGCTACGTATTCCTGGCCAACGGGCCGCCGGCCGGCCAGATGCAGGTCCTCGCCCAGCTCGAAGAGCCGACCTTCGTCATGGCGGACACCATGAACTACTACATTGAGAACGAGCGCGACGCGCTGCTGGAGATAGTTGGCCGCGTGGACGCCATGATCATGAACGACGCCGAGGCCCTGCAACTCAGCGGCCGGCCGAACCTGCTGGCCGCCGCCCGCTGGGTCTGTCGGAGGGGGCCGGCCTATTGCGTCATCAAGAAGGGCGAGCACGGGGCCCTGTTGCGCGGGCCCGAGGGCGCCTTCGTGCTGCCCGGGTTCCCTCACGAGGGCGTGGTGGACCCCACGGGCGCGGGCGACGCCTTCGCGGGAGGGCTGATGGGCCACCTGGCCGGCCGCGACGACCTGGCCCCGCAGACCATGAAGTTCGCCCTGGCCTACGGTACCGTGGCCGCGTCCTTCGCCATCGAGCAGTTCGGCCCGAAGGGGCTGGAGGACCTGACCGCCCGGGACGTCGAGGCCCGCCTGGCCGAGTTCATCGGCTCGACCCACCTGTTCACTCAGTGAGGCGGCGCGGCCGCTTAGAGACTATCCCAGAACCCCGTTCGTGACGAGGCCGAGCGAGAAGGCCGGGGGCAAGGCGGCGACAACGCGGCCAGCGGGCCTCGCAGCCGGCCGCAGTAGATCAGGGCTCTGAGAGGGTCTCTTAGCCCACGGCCTGCGCCTTCGCCTCGTTCAACTGGCCCTGGAACTGGGCCTGCTTGCGGGCCGCCCGGTTGGCGTGGATGACGTTCTTGACGGCGGCCTGCTGGAAGAGCTTTGTCAGCAGCTTCAGTTGTCCTTCGGCCGCTTCCACCTCGCCGCGTTCGAGCATGCGGGCGAACTTATTCTGTTCGGTGCGCAGGCGGCTCTTGACGCTCTTATTGCGCAGAGTCCGCTTCTTGTCCTGCCTCAGGCTTTTCAGCGCTGCGGGACGCTGTGGCATTGCTGGCTCCTTGTTCTCGCTCTCTGCACTGCAAAAGGGAACGGTTCCCGGCGACCGGTTCCGGCGATTGCCGGCGAAAGGACCGCTCGCCGCCCCGACCCCCGTGAAGGCTTACGCGGGGCGGGGTTTCATTCGCTCAGGGCGTCCACCTTCCGGGTGACGTCCCGGAAGTTGATGTCCTGGCTGTAGATGCGCTTGTAGAGGTTGAGGGCTTCCTCTTTGTTGCCCATCTGCTCGTAGGCCTGCGCCTGGCTGTAGCGCAGTTCCTTGCCCTGCTCGTCCATGTCCGGATGGCGCTTCAGGGCGCGCTCGAACTGCTCGAGGGCCAGGTCATGCTGCCCCTTGCCCATGAAGCAGAGGCCGAGCATCCTGCAGCTCTCCAGTTCGTAGCGGGCGTCCTGGGCGGCGCTCTGGAAGGCGGCAATCGCCTCGTTATGATTGCCCGCCTCGAAGTGAAGCCGCCCCAGATGAAGCTGCAACTCCCGGTCGGTGGGGTGCTGCTGCAGCCGCCAATTGTACTCCCTGAGGGCGAACTGCCTCTTGCGCGCCGTCAGGTCCGCTTTCTTGCCGGCGGCCTCGGCGTCGTCCGGGCTCTGCGCGACGGCCGCGGCGGTCCTCTCTATGGCTTCGTCGTAGACGCGCAGTTGCACGTCGCCCAGGTGCTCGCGTATCTCGTAGTTGTCGGGCATCTGCTGGTTCTTCTGGCGCAGCAGCCTCTGGGCCTTGCCCAACTGGCCCGTGTCCTGGTAGAGCTTGGCCAGGCCCAGTATGCGGGTGACGTTGTCGGGATGCTCGGCCAGTTCCTCCTCGGCTGTCTCGACCCGCTTGAGCAGGTCGGCGGCGGTGACGGCCATCCGCCCGTCCGCTTCCAGCCGCGCCGCCTCGTCCGTGTCGCGGATCATGTCCCGGAAGCTGGTCGCGCCGGCCATGTCGTGGGCGACCATGTGGTCGGTGGCGGCCAGGTCCCGCACCTCCTTATCGAGGTCGCGGTCGTGGGGCCGCAGGCTGCTGAGGCGGGTCAGGTACTTGAGCGCCTCCTGGTGTTCGCCCGCTTCAACCAGCAGGTCGCCCAGGGCGCGCAGCACCTTCTGGCTGGAGGGCTTCAGCTTCAGGGCGTCCCTGTAGACCTGGATGGCCTCCCCGCGCAGCCCGGCCTTGCGGGCGGCGGCGGCGGCCCTGGCCAGGGCCCAGAAGCTGCTCGGGCTCTTCTGCAGGTAGTCCTCGTAGACCTCGAGCCGCTTCCTGGCCTTGGCGAACCTGCCCTTCAGGGCCGTCGCCAGGGCACGGAACGGCGCGCCGAGCGTTCCGAACGCCGAGCGGCCCTTCTCCTGGGCTCGCCGCCGCTCGGTGCCCCGCAGCGCCGCGCGGGCGTCCGGGTATTCCGGGTTCTGGCGCAGCACTTCGCGCAACAGCTCGACGGCGTAATCGTAGTTCGCCCGCTCCACGGCGTCACAGGCCTTGGTGTAGAGGTCCTCGACGGTCATCTCCGTTCCTCTGGCAGACGTTTCCCGGTTTGCGCCAAGGCTTTATAACTTAGCGGAAGGAGCCGCTTCTGTCAAGAAAAGGCACGGCCGGACTTCTCACCGCAGAGAGCGCGGAGCCCGCAGAGGACGGCACAGTACGTAGCTCAGGCTCCACGCCCTACGGCGGGCGGGGCGGCTTCTCGCACTCGCTCTC
>JAUVVP010000374.1 GCA_030604585.1 Planctomycetota bacterium
AAGGCGCTCTACAAGATCCGGCCCGCTCGGCCCGGGGCTCGAGGAAGGTAGCCCCGATGGAGTCCTGTGACCGCCGCCGAGGCCTACCCGCCTCGGGCGGGAATCTCGGGCGCGGGGAAAAGCTCACGACAGGCGGTTCTGTGGCTCCTCGGAGCCGGCGTGCTGATCGAGATTCCTCGCTCCCCGTGGGTCACTCGGAATGACGCCGATGGACGATGCCGGGGCAGGTTCGCAAGTGTCGGCCGCGCGGCCCTAAGAGAGTGTTGCGACGTTCCTGGCGGGCGCGCGGGGCAGCGTCTCGCCTCCGTTTGGCGCGCTTCGGTAACGGGGATTCGCCCTTGAAACGCTTCGCGAAATACGTCGGCAAGCGGCTGGGCTGGTATGCGCTCACGCTGTTCTTCGCGCTGCTGCTGAACTTCTACCTGCCCCGGCTCGTGCCCGGCGACCCCATCAGCCAGATCATCTCCCAGATCGCCGCCGGCGGCGTCGAGAGCGACACGATGCAGCGGCTCTACGACACCTACGTGCACGAGTTCGGCCTCGACAGGCCGGTCGTGGTACAGTTCTTCAACTACGTCGTGATGCTCTTCAAGGGCGACCTCGGCACCTCTTTCAGCCAGTATCCGACCCCCGTGAGGACGGTGCTCGCGCGCTCCGTCCCCTGGTCGTTGGCGCTTCAACTTCCGGCGCTGCTGGTGGGCTGGGTTGTGGGCAATGTGCTCGGGGCCATCGCGGCCTACCGCAAGGGCATCTTCGATCATGCCGTCTTCCCCGTCTCGCTTTTCTTCAACTCGATCCCGCACTACGCGCTCGGCATCCTGCTGCTCTACTTCGTGGCGGTGGTGCTCGACTGGTTCCCCGTGGCCGGCGGCTACGACCAGGCCCTCAGCGTGACCTTCTCGCTGGCGTTCATCCGCAGCGCCGCCTATCACTACGTGCTGCCGTTCCTCTCGATCGTGCTGGTCATGGTGGGCGGCCAGGCCATCGGCATGCGCGAGATGTCCATATACGAGCTGAACAGCGACTACGTGCTCTACTGCCGCAGCCTCGGCCTGGGCAGCGGGCGGATCATCGGTTACGTATTCAAGAACGCCGTGCTGCCGCAGATAACCGGCTTTGCCACCTCGCTCGGCATGGTGGTGGGCGGCTCGCTGGTGACGGAGGTCGTCTTCTCCTATCCCGGGCTCGGCATGGAGCTGTTCACGGCCATCCGCCAGTCGGACTATCCGCTGATCCAGGGTTGCACGCTGGTGATAACGCTCGGCGTGCTCGGTGCCAACCTACTGATGGACCTCTCCTACGGGCTGATCGATCCGCGCATCCGGGCGGCGGAACTGGAGGAGGCGGCAGCATGATAGAACTCCTCAAACGGATGTGGCGCGCGCGCAAGGTCAGGGCGGGCGGCATCATCTTCCTCTGCGTCTTCCTGTTCGGCACGGTGGCGCCCCTGTGCCTGTCCGCCGCGCCTACGGACATGGTGGGCACGCTCTATGAGGAGCCGTCCCGCCAGTACTGGCTCGGCACGGACAACTTCGGACGCGACGTGTTCACCGAGCTTGCCTACGGCACGCGCACGTCGCTCGAGGTGGGGCTGCTGGCCGGGCTGATCGCCACCCTGATCGGCACGGTGGTCGGCTCCCTGGCCGGCTACAAGGGCGGCGTCATTGACGGCGTGCTGAACTCGCTGACCAACCTCTTCCTGGTTGTTCCGCCGTTCATCATCCTCATCCTGCTATCGATCAGCCTGCGCACGCGCAGCGTGGCCATGCTGGCCGTCATCATCGGGATAACGAGCTGGTCGTGGGTCTCGCGGTCGGTGCGGGCGCAGGTCTACAGCCTCAAGACGCGCCGCCACGTGGACATCGCCCGCATCAGCGGCTTCGGCACGGTCTCGATCATCGTGCGCGAGATACTCCCGTACATCCTCTCGTATCTCGTGATGGCCTTCGTGCTTCAGGTGGCCACGGGCATCCTGAACGAGGCGACCCTGAGCATGCTCGGCCTGGGGCCCTACGATGCGGTCTCACTGGGGACGATGATGTCGTGGGCGCTGATGTTCGAGGCGGTGGGGCGGGGCGCCTGGTGGGCCTTCATCCCGCCGGTGATCCTGATCGCGCTGATCACGTTCTCGCTCAAATACATCAACAGCGGCATGGACGAGGTCTTCAACCCCCGCCTGCGCAGCGGGTAGGGCGCGCGCAGGCCATTGAGACGACGCGCCCCGGCCGTTATCCTTTTGTGAGCGCGCGGCAACGGCAGGAGGAACGCCATGAGAGAGAAGCGGAGCAGTCGCCTGTCCGCGTTCGCCGTGCTGATGGTCGCTTGCGCAATCGGCGGCTGCACAACCCACATCCGGTACGAAAAAGGGGAGGTGCTCAGGACCGAACGCCAGGTGGTGGAGAGCGGGGTGTCGTACCGGCTGGCGTTCCGCGAAGAGCTGGACGCGGCGCCCCCTGCTTTGGCGGTCTGGGTCGAAGCGGTCCGGACGGTCACCGAAGAGCGCCGTCCCATCCCCGCGAAGAGAGAGGTCCACCTTGCCGGGCGGTGGGTGTTCGAGCCTGGGTTCTTCCTCTGGCCCGTCAACCTGGTGCGCACGCCACTGGGTCTGGCAGGCTGCGGCTTCTCGGCGCTGTCGGTCGGCGCACACTGGGGCGCCGCGGCGGTCGGCGTCGTGTTCGCAATCCCGGCCACGGCGGTCACGCCCATCCTGGGCGGCAGCGGGGGGCAGATGAACCTGATGCGTACCGGCGGGGCATTCACTCTGGTCGGAGTCGCCATTGTGGAAACGGTGCTCCTCGTGATTGACCTCCCGCACAAGGGCATCCACGACACGCCGCTCTACCCCCTGACCCGTAATCGGCCGGACTTCCCCGAAGCATGGGGCCGTGCGATCAAGGCCTCGTGGGCTTTCGCGTGGGACTACAAGGTCTACCCCCCCTTCTTCATGATTCGCAAGTCCACCGTCAGACACCGCGACGTGCCGGGTGAGGAGGTCCCCGGCCAGTGGACCCGCGCCGAGTATGCCGAGGAGCCGGAAGTGGCCGACGTCGGAAGTTTCGTCTTCGAAGGACGCGGCTGGAGGAGAACGCTTGAGGCGGCGGACGGCGAATGCAGGATCAACCTGCTGGCCGTCGTCCAGGCGTCCGGCGCCGGGCAGACGCTCACGTTCACCGTCAGAGCGGCGACGCCGGGCCAGCCGGTCTCGCAGCAGTTCGAGTATCAGGTCTCGACGCTCCTGCGACCGGGTGTTGAATAGCCCGGCCTACCGGGGCCGCCCGGGGAGAACGGCTCAAGGCCCCACCCAGTGGGCCGTCAGTGTTTGCGTAGCGCCGTACGTGCCGGCGTTGGGCACATCGCCGGCCGGAACCGAGGCCCGCACGTACAGCGTGACACTCGTGTCATCGTCCCCTATCACGTGGCCAAC
>JAUVVP010000368.1 GCA_030604585.1 Planctomycetota bacterium
ATTTCCCCGGCGGGTGGAGCCGTCCGAGCGTCGTGCTCCAGGGCGACATCTTCGAGGCCGGCCACACCTACCGGCTCAAGGGCATGGACAGGTACCTGACGGTGATCGAGGCGCAGGCGGGCAGCCGGCGGTATTACAAGGCCTACCTGGCGGACCGGCTCGACGGCGAGTGGACGCCCCTGGCCGCAACGCGGGAGAAGCCGTTCGCCGCCCCCGCCAACGTGACCGACGTGGGCGAGCACTGGACCGACTCATTCAGCCACGGGGAGCTGATCCGCGACGGTTACGACGAACGCCTCGTCGTGGATCCGGCCCGGCTGCGCCTGCTGTTCCAGGGGGTGACCGGTGGCGAGATGCAGGGGCGGCCCTACGGCGAGATCCCGTGGCGGCTCGGCCTGCTGACACCGGCGGCTCAGGCGGCGCGTTGAGTCCGTCTCGCCCAGAGCAGGCCGGCAAAAAGGGCGGCGCCCAGTGCCGCGCAGGCCGCCGCGGCCCGGAACATGAGGGCGTAGCCGAAGTTCTCAGCCAGGTAGCCGGCCACCGGGGCACCGGCCATCGCGCCCAGGAAGGCGATGCTTACGTAGATGGACATGGCCGTGGCGCGGTTGCCCTCGCCGGCCAGGCGCATGATGAACAGGACGGCGGCCACCTCAAGGCCGGCCCAGGTGAAGAAGTGGAAGACCTGCGCCACCAGCAGCCACTGATACTGGCCGAACAATGACAACGTGAGGGCCCGCATCGGCTGGGCAATGAACGCCAGCAGCAGGATCAGGCGCGGGCCGAACCGGTCCACGGCCCACCCCGTCGTCGGCAGGGCGATGAGCGCAATGATGCCCATCGAGCCCGAGAACAACCCGAGGAAGCGGACCCCGGCCCCCAGCGTGCGCGCGTAGACCGGGCCGAACGAGTAGATGGCCGGCATGGCGACCGAGAAGAAGAACATCGCCGCGAAGAACCATGTAAGCTCGCGGTTGCGCAGCACGGCCCCGATGCTGCCGCGCGAGTGCCCGGCCGTGGGCTGGCCGCCGTAGAACAGCAACGGCGCCGTCGCCAGCAGCATGGCCCCCGCCGAGATGCGCAGCAGCAGGCCGATGTCCTGGGTCAGGCAGGGCAGGCCCAGAGTGGCGATCACGAAGCCGAGAGACCCGAAGATGCGGTAGAGTCCGTAGCCCCTGCCGGCCACGGTGCTGTGGAAGATGGCCACCGCCAGCAGGGGCATCATGTTGCGGATCATGGGGGTGGAGAGGCCGCTCAGGACGGCGTAGGCGAAGAAATGGCCGGGCCGCCGGCAGAACGAGAGCAGCAGCATCGCCCCCGCCATCAGGGCGCACCCCGCCACGGCGATCAGGTCCGCCCGGCCGGTCCGGTCGGCCAGCACACCCCAGCCGATCCCGGTCAGCAGCAGGACGGCCGTGGACGCAAATGTGACCTTGCCGATGAGGAACTCACCCAGGCCCCGGTCCCGCATCCAGACCGCGGCGAACGCAAAGACCGCCCCGAACGCGAACATCTGGAGGAAACAGGATGCCCGCAGCAGGGCCAGCCGCTTCGGCCGCTCCGCCGGTTCGGTGGGGGTGGTGGAGTCCATGCGGCTCACCTCTCCGCGCGTGGGGCTGGCTGTTGGGTGGGACGCTTACCTCACCCGCTCGCGAGGGTGATCTTGCCGCCGGCGTCGTGGCGCTCAGGCTCGGCGCCGGGAAGCTGCACCACCGTGGGAATGCCCTCGGGTGCTTGCGCCTCCAGGGCCACGATGCCCGTGCTCGGGTCCTTGCGCCACTCCACCGTGACCGTGCCGACGGGCGTGGGCATCGAGCCGCGCGCCCACTCACAGGCGCCTGTCTGGGGTCTGATGAGGACCTCCTCAAACCCGGGCCGGGCCGGCTTGATGCCGAGCACGCACGTGAGGAAGTCCACGGCAATCCAACTGCTCCACGCGTGGCAGTCGCTGCGGCCGGGCAGGTACTCGCACCAGGTCGTCAGGTGCAGGTCCAGCATCTCGCGCCACGGCTCCAGCACGTGCGTCGCGAACGCCTCGTAGGCCCCCGCCTTCTCGAGCGCGCGGGCGAGGTAGTAGCTCTGCATGAACTTCGTCCGGATCAGCGACGCGTCCGTGGTGAGCCGATCAAGGATGCGCTGCGTCTGTTCGGGCGTGGCCGCGTCTGAGAGGATGGCCAGCACCTGGCTGTGCTGCGACAGCGCGTCGTCAGTCCGGCCGGGGCCTTCCAGGAAGAGCCCCTCCTCCTCGCTCCAGGCCCCGGCTCGGACGGCCTCGCGCAGCCGGTCGGCGAGGGCGGGCCAGCGCTGTGCGTCCAAGGGATCCCCGGCCTGGCGGTGGAGGCGGGCGGCTGCGTCCAGCGCGCACGCGTAGAGGCACGTCAGGTAGGTCGACTCTCCGGCCACGATGGCCGGCGGCTCGCCCGCGTGCCAGCCTTCCGCCCTGTCCACCATGTTCCAATGCGGCACCGGCCCGACAAAGTCGTCCTCTCGCAGCCGCTCGCGGAAGAACCCAAGCACGCCGTCCACCGTGTGGAGGTTCGAGCGCACGAACGCGCGCTCGCGCGGCCCCGTCCAGCGCCAGTAGTCCTCCACCATCAGCACCCAGATGAGGGCGAAGTAAGGCAGTATCTGGCGGCGCACCGACGGCACGCGGCTGTGGACCAGGCCGTCCGGGCGGACCGAGTGCCGGTAGAGCGTTATGGCCCGCCGGGCAAGTTCGGTCTCCCCGGCCAGGGCCATGCTGCACAGCGCCGCCAGGCGGGTATCGGCTATGTAGTGGAGCTGCTCGTAGTAGGGGCAGTCCTCGTAGGTCTCGTGGGAGCAGAGCTGGAGCGTCCTCCAACTCCTGTCGAGCATCTTCTCAGCGTCCGGGTCGGACGATTCGTAGGTGGCGACCAACTCCTGCGGGTAGGTGGTGAACAGGTAGGAGGCGTCGTTGAGCGCAAAGGGTTCGTCGCCCTGCGAGACCGATATCTTCACGAACCAGAACGTCCGCCAGTGGAAGGGCTGGAACGTGAAGTCGCCGCCCGCGAGCTGGACCGTATCGCGGTAGCCGTAGGCCTCGCCGGAGGCGAAGTCGTCGCGCATCTTCTTCACCCAGTCGGTGCGCCCGTCCCGCTCCTGGCGGAACAGGATGGACTCGGCGTAGGTGACCCGCACTTCGCGGCCGGCCCCGCCGCTGAAGTGAAGCACCGGGTAACCCGTCGTCAGGCACCCGGCGTCGAGCACGATCTCCCCGGCCTCTCCGGGGCCGAGCTGCCAGCCCGATGGCGGATCGCCGAACAGGTGGGCCACTTCCTCACGGTCCCGAATGGTCCGCACGAACCGCCGCGGCTCCTCGATGAGCAACGGGACGTCCCGCGGCACCAGGTCGCGCATGGGGAACTCGCCCACAAGCGTGGCACGTCCGCCGGGCCCGTCGCCACGGTCCGCTCCCAGTCCCCGTCGTCGAAGCCGGCGTCCGTC
>JAUVVP010000063.1 GCA_030604585.1 Planctomycetota bacterium
CGGGGAGCGAACGCCTCACGCCAACCCGAACGCGCGCGGAGCCCTGGTCGGGCTGACGCCGCGCCACGGCAAGAACGAGATCATCCGCAGCATCATGGAGGGCATCACGTATGCGATGAAGGACTCGCTGGAGATCATCCACTCGATGGGCATCGAGGTCGGCGAGATACGGCTGTCGGGCGGCGGGGCCAAGAGCGGGTTCTGGCGGCAGATGCAGGCGGACGTCTACGAGCACCCCGTCTGCACCATCAACGCCGGCGAAGGTCCGGCCTACGGCGTGGCCCTGCTGGCCGGCGTCGGCACGGGCGTCTGGAACAGCGTCGAGGAGGCCTGCGAGCAGGCCATCAGCGTCACGAGCCGCTGCGAAGTCAACCGGGAGAGAGCCCGCATCTACGGCGAGTTCTACCCGGTCTTCCAGGGCCTCTATCGGGCGCTGAAGGACGACTTCGACGTGATCACGGAGAAGGTCGGCCGACTGCACGGCTGAGGGCAACGGAGGGCGGCCGTCCGTGCAGGGCAGCCGGCCCTTTGTGCACCTGGGCGGCCGGACGAAAAGCCGCGATTTCAGGTCTTGACAAAGGGTGCGAGATCTCTTAGACTTATGGCTTCTTCGTGGGGCATCACCTTCTCCGGAGCATCTACAGGCCGCGCGGTGTCCGGCGAGGCACCGAACCGTGGGGCGTTAGTCGGTATCCAGGCGGCCATCCATTGACAGAGCCAAACCAGTCTTTATCCAGGCGTGCGTTCAGCACGCCGTTTCCCCGGAGCTAATGCCGCCCAACGGCGGCGAATCCGTCCGTACTTCAACAGAACGACAAGCAAGAGGAACCCGTTTTCATGGCAAGACGTGCAAAGCTCAAAGACGAGAAAGAACCCGGCCAGAACGCCCTGGGCTCCAGGCTGGAGCTCATAAAGCGCCGTCACCGCGAACTGATCCTCCAGCCGCGCAAGATAATCGCCGCCGACCTGAACGACGAGTTCGGCAACCCCTTCGAGGACTTACTGGAGGTCGAGCAGTTCGAGTATGCCGAACCGGCGGGCATCGGCCAGTTATAGTGCCTTCCGGCCCGGCGACGCTCAGGGACGGCAGAGCCGGGCCAGCAGACCCTCCAGCCACACCTTCTCCTCCTGCGACCGCAGCGAAGTCGTCTTCGATTCGACATCGGCCGCGGACAGGATGTGGAACTGGCGGGCCAGGCGCTCTTCGCACAGCATGGGAAGGACCTTCAGGGCCCTCCCCACCACGAACTGCGGCACCCCGACCTTGCGGGCGGTCTCCGCTTCGGACACCCCGTCAGCGTGCGCCCTCTTTATCTGCCAGAGGCGGCGCAGTTGGAGCGCCAGCACGGAGATGATCGCCTCCCTGCTCTCGCCGCTCAGCAGCAGGCGAGAGCAGAGGCGCAGCGCCCCCGCAGCATCGCCCCGGCCCACCGCCTCGGCCAGTTCAAAGACGGAGCGGGACCGGGCCTGCGCGACAAGCTCACCCACGTCCCGCTCGGTGATGGTGTTTGCGGAGGCGACGTAGGCCGACAGCTTCTCCAGCTCGCTCCGCAGGGCCAGCAGGTTCGGTCCGATGGCCTCCAGCAGCGACTCAACGGCCTGCGGCGTCAGCTTCTTTCCCATCCGCTCCGCCAGCGAGCGCGCCCAGCGCTTCGCCTCGGGCCACGTCGGCCCTTTGCAGTCAACCACCAGGCCGTCGGATTGGACCGCCCGCAGGACTTGTTGCAGGAGCTTGGCGCTGCCCTTCTCGCCGTCGCCTTCATCGGCCGCGGCCCTGCCGCGCCTCCTGCGCGCCGGTTCCTCCAGGCAGAGGATGAGCGTGGCGGTCCGGCTGGGGTGTTTCAAGTATTCGATTAGGCGCTCGCCGTGGGCCTGAAGAAACGCGTTGCCCCGCTCCACGACGACGACCCGCCGGCCCTCCAACCCCATGAAAGGGAGCGTGCGCAGTTCGTCGAAGACGTCGCGCGCCTCCGGGACGTCCTCGAACCGGCGGACCGTGCTGCCCGGCAGCTCCGGCGGCGCCGCCGCGTCCTTCAAGAGCCGCAGACAGCGGGAACGCATCGAGTCGTCGCCGCCGACCAGAGCGCAGACCGGCGTTTGCGCCGCCTCTTGAAGCCGATCTTCCAGTTCCAGCGCCTTCAGGATCGCCATGCGGCCTTCATCGGGTATTGGACTGACAGAACAAACGCTGCGTGACAACTCGTCCCCGTGCTCGTTCCGCCACACGGGCGGCGCGCGAGCCGACGCGAGACCGTTCAGGGCACGGTCTCCTCGGTCTCATCCAGTGGCGGCCACTCCCAATCGCCGATGTCCCGGCCCAGCGAGTACTCGCGCCCGCCGCGATCCTTCAGGAGCGCTGCCATCTCGTCATGGCCCGCCGAAGTTGCGTAACCGAGGGGGGTCGAGCCATCCTCATCGAAGGCATTGACGTCCGCCTCGTGCGCGATGAGCAGCTCGGCCAGATCCAGCTTGCCGTCGCGAGCCGCCAGGTGCAGGGGCGTGAGGCTGTCGGGGCGGGCCACATCGGGGTCGGCACCCTTCTCCAGCAGCAGCCCGGCCACCTCCGCCCTGCCCGTCACGACGGCCAGGTGCAGGGCCGTCATGCCTTCCGGCCCCCTGGCGTCGGGGTCGCTCCCTTCATCCAGCAGGGCTCTGAGCGCGGCTACGTCGCCCCGGTCAACGGCCTGCAGGAGCGCGCCCTCCCGGACGCCCTCCCACTGGCACTCGGCCCCGTGCGCCTCCAGCAGGGCGGCTATCTCGGCGTGGCCCAGCAGCTTGGCCAGGACCAGAGGCGCGACGGCGCGATCACTGCGGGCGTTAACGTCGGCGCCGTGCTCGATGAGGATCTCCACCAGTTCGCTCTTGCCGTCGCGGGCCGCGAGGTGAAGGGGCGTCAGACCGTCGCCCGGTCCGGCATTCGGGTCGGCCCCCGCCTCCAACAGGACCCTCGCCGCCTCCGGCTGGTCGCCGGAAACGGCCGTGTACAGTGCGGGGGCGCCGTGGAGCTGCGGGCTGTCGGGCTCCACGCCCGACGCCAACAGGGACCGAAGCTCGGCCAGGTTGCCGTAGCCCGCAGCGTACCTCAGCCTGCCTGCCGTCACGTTGCCCCACAGTACCTCCGCCCCGTGCCGTTCCAGCAGCTCCATTACTGCCGTCTGGTGTTGTTCGGTGGCGCAGGCCATGGGAGTGAGGCCCTGCTTGCTCCGGGCATTGACGTCGGCGCCGTGTTCGACCAGCAGCTCCGCCACTTCCAGCTTGCCGCCATAGGCTGCGAAATGAAGGGGGGTCATGCCGTCCGTGCGGGCGCAAGAGGGGTCTGCGCCTTTCGCCAGCAGGAGCTTCGCTATCTCGATCTGGCCCTGCCAGAGGGCCACTTGCAGGGCAGTCACCCCGCCGGGTCCGGCCACATTGGGGTCGGCGCCTTCTTCGAGGGCCGCTCTGATCGCCGCCTCGTCCTTCAGGCTCGCGCCCAGCAGCAGCGGGTCCTCTGCGGGCTCACAGCCGCAGCCGACCGCCAGTGCCGCCACGGCCACGGCAACGAAGCCGTACCAGATGCGGGAGTGCCTTCGCATTTCGCCTCTCTTTGCGCCGTTCGGGGCCGAAGCCCGTCCGCTCCGTCGTCACTACATCATATTAGGCCGCCGGCGCGCCGCTTGCAAGCGTCCCCAACGCCGCTACGACGTTGACATTCGCCCCGCCGCCGGTATACTGGGTCGCCCCGCCGGATGAGCGATATTCCGGCATTCCCGCGTCCCCCTCAGGCCGCACGTGCGCCGTTGCTGAGTACGGTAGCGGAACGGGCATTATGCGGCGGCCCGGGGGCCGCTGGAAGGCGACAGAGCCCTTCATCCGGTTCGGGGCGCTGGGGGCACGTCCTTCTTGCGAAAGGCGACTGGTCATGGAAGTCCAACCGGCGGAACGGCTCAGGAAGCTGCCTCCCTACCTTTTTGCGGACCTGCGCCGCAAGACAGCCGCCGCACGCCGGAAGGGCGTGCGGGTGATCAGCCTCGGCATCGGCGATCCCGACGTGCCGACGCCGGACCCGGTGGTGGAGGAACTGTGCCGCGCCGTGCAGGACCCCGCCGACCCCGACCGTCACCGCTACGGCTGCGACCAGCCGGCCCCGGAGTTCCCGCAGGCCGTGCGCGACTTCTACGGGCGGCGTTTCGGCGTCACGCCGGCCGAAGACCAGGTAGTCGCCACCATGGGGGGCAAGGACGCCATCGCCAAGCTGTGTATGGCGATCCTGAACCCCGGCGACCTCGGCATCGCGCCGTCGCCCGGCTACCCCACCTACAACATCGGCCATGTCTTTGCCGGGGCCGTCACCTACCAGGCACCCCTGCTGGCCGAGAACGGGTTCCTGGTGGACTTCGACGCCATCCCGAACGAAGCGAGGCGGCTGGCCAAGATACTGTGGCTCAACTACCCGAACAACCCGACCACGGCGACGGCCGGCCTGGAGTTCTTCCAGCGCGCCGTGGAGTTCGGCCGCCGGCACGACATCCTCATCGTCCACGACAACGCCTACAGCGAGAACACCTACGACGGCTATAAGGCGCCGAGCATCCTTCAGGTGGGCGGTGCCGACGAGGTGGCAATCGAGTTCTTCTCCCTGTCCAAGGCGTTCAACATGACGGGCTGGCGCGTGGCCGCCCTGGTCGGCAATGCCTCGGCCGTCAAGGCGCTGCGCACGGCCAAGGAGAACATAGACAACGGCACGCTGCGCGCCGTTCAGTTCGCCGCCGCCAAGGCGCTGAACATGGCGGAGGAACTGAGCCCGGCCATCAACGCCGTCTACCGGCGCCGCCGCGACATGGTCGTGAACGCTTTGAACCGGAACGGCTGGTCAATCGAGGCGCCGATAGCCACCATCTACGTCTGGGCGCCGGTGCCCCAGAGATACGAGCGCTCCAGCGCGGCGTTCGCGACGGACCTGCTGGAGAGGGCTGGCGTGGTTGTGACGCCCGGCCTCGGCTACGGCCAGTGGGGCGAGGGATACTTCCGCATCTCGCTCACCTATCCCGACGAGGTGCTGGAGGAGGCCCTGTCGCGCATCACGGGGGCGTAGGCGCACGGCGTGCTCGTGCGCACGGCGCGCTCGTGGTCTCGCCCGAGGGGAAGGTCACCGCGAAGCGGCCGCTTGGGCAACCGGGCATCCTCTATGCCGATCTGTAGATGGCGGTCGGCAGCCCCCGTTTCCCCTGGCGCTTCAGCAGGGCATCGCAGGAGGGAGTCCCATGCCTCAGATCGTGGTAGAGGACCTCAGCAAGACCTTCCGCGTTGCCGAAAGGCGCCCGGGCCTGTTGGGCGCGCTGTGGGGAGTGGTGCACAGGCGCCATCGCACCGTCCGAGCGCTGGACGGCATCTCGTTCTCGGTCGAGCCCGGTGAGATCGTAGGGTATATCGGCCCGAACGGCGCCGGCAAGTCCACCACCGTCAAGGTGCTGTCCGGCATCCTCGTGCCGGACGCCGGGCGCGTGGAGGTGATGGGACGCGTGCCGTGGAAGCAGCGCATCGCCCACGTGCGGCAGATCGGCGTCGTGTTCGGCCAGCGGACGCAGCTCTGGTGGGACCTGCCTGTTGTCGAGTCGTTCGAGTTGCTGCGCGACATATACGGGGTGGCGCAGCAGGATTACGTCCGCGCCCGCGACGAACTGGTTGAGCTGCTGGAGCTGGCGCCGCTCCTGGACGTGCCCGTGCGCCAGCTCAGCCTCGGCCACCGCATGCGTTGCGACCTGGCGGCCGCCCTGCTCCACTCCCCTTCCTTGCTCTGCCTGGACGAGCCGACCATCGGGCTGGACGCCGTCGCCAAGCTCGCGGTGCGCGACTTCATCCGGCGCATCAACCGCGACCGCGGCGTCACCGTCCTCCTGACCACGCACGACATGGACGACATCGAGGCCCTCTGCCAGCGGGTGCTCGTCATCAACGAAGGACGCATCCTGCTGGACGGCACCCTGGACGAGCTGCGGGCCCGCGTCACCAGGGAGCGGTGGCTGACCGTTGACCTGGTCCGGGAAGGCGAGGAGATCACCGACCCGGAGGCGACGGTGATCCGCCACGACGGCCATCGCGTGCACCTGCGCTTCGACCCGGACCAGGTCTCGGCGGCGGACCTGATTGCCCGCGTCACGGCGGACCATGCCGTCAGCGACCTGTTCGTCGAGAACCCGCCCATCGAGGAGATCATCGCCCGCCTGTACGCGGAGATGCGACCATGAGGGCCTACCGGGCCATCATCAGCGCGCGCTTTCGGGTGCTGCTTCAGTATCGAGCGGCGGCGGCGGCCGGGTTCGGCACCCAACTGTTCTGGGGGCTGATCCGGATGATGATCTTCGCGGCCTTCTACCGCTCGACCACGGCGGCGCAGCCGATGACGTATCCGGAAGTCGTCACGTACATCTGGCTGGGCCAGGCGATGCTGGCGATGCTGCCGTGGAACGCCGACCGCGACATCATGGCGATGATCCGCTCCGGCAACGTGGCCTACGAGCTGCTCCGCCCGCTGGACCTCTACGGCTTCTGGTACTGCCGGGCCCTGGCCTGGCGGACGGCTCCCACGGTGCTTCGAGCGGCGCCGATGTTCATCGTGGCGGGTCTGTTCCTCGGCCTTCAGGCGCCGCCGTCGCTGGCCAGCGGGGCGGCGTGGGCCGCCTCCATGTTCGCCGCCCTGCTGCTGGGCTGCGCCATTACGAACCTGGTTTCGATCTCGATGTTCTGGACGGTCTCCGGCCAGGGGATCTCGCTGCTGATCCCCGCGGCGGTGACGATACTGTCCGGGATGATCATCCCGCTGCCGCTATTCCCCGACTGGGCCCAGGGCGTGCTGAGCTTCCTGCCGTTCCGCCTCTACGCGGGCCACATCGCGCCGGAGCAGGTCCTGGCGGTCCTGACCCATCAACTCGCGTGGACAGTTGCGCTGGTCGCCCTGGGACGGGGGCTGCTGGCTCGCGGTGTCCGCCGCCTCGTGGTGCAGGGAGGCTGATCATGCTCGACGCAGCGCGTCTCTACCTGCGCTACATCGGCATCTCCTTCCGCGCCCAGATGCAGTACCGGGCGTCCTTTGTGATGACGTCCGTGGGCCAGTTCATGGTCACGGCCATCGAGTTCCTCGGCATATGGGCCCTGTTCCATCGCTTCGGTTCGCTGGAGGAGTGGTCGCTGGCTGAGGTGGCCCTGTTCTACGGGATGGTTGACGTGGCCTTCGCGATAGCCGACGCGACGTCGCGCGGGTTCGACATGTTCGGCGCGATGGTCAAGAGCGGGGAGTTCGACCGGCTGCTGCTGCGGCCGCGCAGCACCATCCTTCAGTTGGCCGGACAGGAGCTGACGCTGCGGCGCGTCGGGCGCTTCTCGCAGGGGTTGGCGATCCTGCTCTGGGCGGCGTGGACGTTGCAGGTCGCATGGACGCCGGCAAAGGTCGCCCTGATGCTGTTCGCCATTGCTGGCGGGGCCTGCTTGTTCAGCGGCCTGTTCGTGCTTCAGGCCACGATGGCCTTCTGGACCACGGAGACCCTGGAGATCGTCAACACCGTCACCTACGGCGGCGTGGAGACGGCCCGGTTCCCCCTCACCATATACCATCCGTGGTTCCGCCGGTTCTTCACGTTCGTCGTCCCGCTGGCCTGCATCAACTACTTCCCGGCGCACGCGATCCTGGACCGGGCCGACCCACTCGGCACGCCGGCGGCCTTCCATTGGGCGGCGCCGGCGGTCGGCATAGCGTTCCTTCTCGCCACCTTCCAGCTCTGGCACTTCGGCGTGCGTCATTACCGGTCCACCGGCAGTTGAAGGAGCCGGGAGCGGGAGTCGCCCCTGCGCGCTCCTGAGTCGGACCGCCCGCCGGCCAGTTGCACGCCCGAAGGGCGGGGCTTAAGATGAAGGGAAGGTCCGGTGAGCTACCGGCGCATTGGAGCCGGGACTCAGGGGAAAGGGGGCGCCGCTGTGCTGGACTATCAGCCTGAAGCGATGATTGACGAAGCGCC
>JAUVVP010000454.1 GCA_030604585.1 Planctomycetota bacterium
CGGCTGGGTGAGCTGCCGCTGGACCGGTCCGGCGGAGCTGTTCGCCCTGGTGCAGCACTTCGGCGATGGCGAGCCGCGCAAGACCGTTGCCATCTACGGCGACGGGCGCAAGATGGGGCAGAGCGAGGTGGACTTCTCGGGGCGCACGGCCGTGCCGCTCACACTGCCGGTGCCCGACGGGGTGTCAACCGTTCGGCTCGAACTGCCGGACGACGCCCTGGCAAACGACAACGTGCTGCTGACGACGCGCCCGCTCCACATGCCCGTGACGGTGCGCGTGGAGCTTGAGGATGGGGCGCTCGCCCGCTACGTGCGGCGCGCCGTGGCTTCGGTGGACAGGGCGGCGCTGTCCTCGGCCGAGCGCGCGGCGATACTCGTCTGCGCCGCCGGCCGACCGGCCGGGGTCGAGGGCTTCCGCCTGCAATTCCACCAGCCGGCCCCGGAGGCCGCCACGGCCTACGTCGGGCCCTTCACGGTCAACGGCTTCCATCCGCTCACGCGCGGGGTTGACCTGCGCGGGGTCATCTGGGCCGCCGACCCGGCCTTCCGCCTCGAGGGAGGAGTGACGCTCCTGTCGGTCGGGGATGTGCCCCTGGCCGTCCTGGAGGGCACTACGCTGACGGTCAACCTGGCCGAAGAGGGCGGCAACCTGTTCACCACGCCGGCCTGGCCGGTGCTGATCGCCAACGTTGTGGCGCACGTGCACGAGCGCTCGCCCGGCCTGAAGAGGCTCTCCTATCGCCTCGGCGAGGACCTGTCCTTCTATAGGCCGTCCTCCTGGCAGGGCGATGTCGAGATAGAGACGCCGGACGGCCGGCGGGTGCTCTTCGAGGGGGAGCAGGTCTACTACGGGCGGCTGGAGCGGGAGGGCATCTACCGGGTCCACTGCGGCGGGGAGCAGGTGGCCGCCTTCGACGTCAATCTGCTCTCGGAGGAGGAGTCCGACCTCACCGGCGCCGCCTCCGTCGGAGGGGACGAGCCGGCCCGGGCCTCCGAGATGAAGGAGCGGGTGGGCCGGCGCTTCCATCGGGAGTTCGCGCTGCTCGTGCTGGCGATGCTGTTGTGCTGCTGGTATCTGCTGGAAAGGCGCAGCCCGTGATCGAGATCGGCACACCGCTGGCCTTGCTCATCGTGGCGCCGCTGCTCTACCTCTGGTGGCGGTTGGGCAGGGGGCCGCGCGAGGTGTGGGCGATCCGGCTGGCCGTCGTGCTGCTGGCGGCGCTGATGGTGGCCTCGCCGGCGTTCCGCACCGGGCAACGCTCGCGCCACGTTGTGCTGCTGGTGGACCGCTCCCTTTCCTGCGGCAAGGAGGCGATGGCCCGGGCCACCGAGATGGCCGGCCTGCTGCGCGGCAAGATGGATGCCGACGACCGCCTGTCCGTGGTGAGCTTCGGCAAGGAGGCCCTTGCCCTCTCGCGGCGGGGCAGCCTGGCCGAGATGACGGGCGTCACATTCGACGACGCCAGCGACCTGGCCGCCGGCCTCAACCTGGCCGGCTCCCTCCTTACCGGACGCCAGGGCGGGCGCATCTTCCTCGTCTCGGACGGCCTCTACACCGGCCCCGACCCGCTCCAGTCCGTGCCCGCCCTGCACAAGGCCGGCGTGGCGGCGGACTACTCGCCCATCGTCTGCGAGGAGACCGGCGACGTGGCCATCACCGGGGTGCACCTGCCCGAGCGCGTGCAGGAGGGCCACCCCTTCGAGATGTCGTTCACGGTCCACGCGCCGGTGGCGACGGAGGCCACCTTCCGCGTCGAGCGACACGGGTTTAGCCTGAGCGAGCCGGTCTCGCTGGGGGCCGGCAGCCACCGGTTCGCCCTGCGCGACGTGGCGGGCCCGGCCGGCCTGATCCGCTACACCATCACCGTTGCCGTGGAGGGCGACGCCCGGCCGGAGAACAACCGCGCCCTGGCCGTGACCAGCTCCATCGGCGCGCCCCGCGTGCTGGTGCTCAACCGGCAGGCCGAGCCGGACAACGTCAGCCGCGCCCTGGAGGCGGCGGGGATGACGGTGACGTCCGCCGGGCCGCAGATGATGGTCTCCTCGGCCGACCTGAAGCCCTACGTGGCCGTCGTGCTCGACAACATCGGCCTCAGCTCCTTCAACGACCGCGCCGACGCCGCCCTGCGCAACTTCGTCCGCGAGACCGGCGGCGGGCTCCTCATCACCGGCGGGCGGCGCAGCTTCGCCGAGGGCGGATACTACCAGAGCCGCATGGAGGACATCCTGCCGGTCTCGATGATGCGCAAGGAGCATTACTCACGCGCGAAGCTCGCCATGTGCATCGTGCTGGACCGGTCCGGCTCGATGACCATGCCCGTCGGCGGGGGCCTGAGCAAGATGGACCTGGCCAATCGGGGCGCCGCCGAGGCGGTCAAGATCCTGATGCCCCAGGATGAGGTGGCCGCCATCGCCGTGGACAGCACGGCCCACCTCGTCGTGCCTCTCAGCTCCGTGCAGGAGAAGCGCGAGTCCGTCATCCGGGACATCCTCAGGATCGAGTCCATGGGCGGCGGCATCTTCGTCTACACCGGGCTGCGGGCGGCCGTGGCCGAGCTGCTCAAGAGCAAGGCGCCCACCCGCCACATCGTCCTGTTCGCCGACGCGGCGGACGCCGAGGAACCCGGCGACTACAAGAGCCTGGTGGACAAGTGGGTGGCCGCCGGCGGCAGCATCTCCGTCATCGGCCTGGGCACCGAGCGCGACGTGGACGCGCGCTTCCTGATGGACATCGCCTCGCGCGGCGGAGGCGAAGCCTTCTTCACGGCCGACCCGCACGCCCTGCCGCGTGTCTTCTGCCAGGACGTCATCAGGGTGGCCC
>JAUVVP010000241.1 GCA_030604585.1 Planctomycetota bacterium
GCAGCCGCCGGGCCTGGACGTCGAGGAATGTCAGTTCCGCCCCCAGGACGGGTACCGACTGCACGGCTGGTGGCACCCCGGCAGCGGTCCGGGGGAGCCGTCGCACAGGCCCGTCGTGCTCTGGTGCCACGGGAACGCGGGCAACATCACCCACCGTGCTGAGAACAAGCGCATGCTGGCAGAGCGCGGCCTGGCCGTCCTGCTGTTCGACTATCGGGGTTTCGGCAGGAGCGAAGGCAAGCCTTCCGAGCATGGGCTCTACCTGGACGCTACGACGGCTTACCGCTATCTGGTGCACCGACGGGGAGTGTCGCCAAGCCGTGTCATCTGCTTCGGGCGGTCCATTGGGACGGGGGTGGCCCTGCACGTGGCGCTGCGGGAGAAGGTGGCAGGGCTGATCATGGAGAGCGCCTTCGAGAACGTGCCGGCCATGGTGCGCCGCAAGGCGCTGCTGTGGCTGCTGACGTTGTTCATGCGAAACCGATTCGACAACCTGATTCGGATCCGCCGGTTGGCCGTGCCGTTGTTGATGACGCACGGCGACCGGGACAGCCTCGTGCCGGTCGAGCAGGGCAGGGCCGTCTTCGCCGCCGCGCCGGAGCCGAAGGAGTTCTACGTCATCGAGGGCGCAGGGCACAACGATACGTATGAGGCGGGCGGCGAGGCGTACTTCGAGGCACTCCGCCGGTTCTGCTACCGGTGCGTGGAGCGCAAGGGCCACTAAGATCGTCGCAGGTCGCCAGGCGCGCCTGCTGATTGGCAGCTCTGGAGTTGGCGCAGTTGGGAGGACGAAGCGATGTCGCGTAAGCCCGTCGTCAGCGGTCAGTTCTATCCGGCTGATGCCCGGGGCCTCAGGTCAACGATCAAATCCTGCACGCCCGAGGTGGAGGGGAGAGAGCGCGTGCTGGGAGCGCTGTGTCCGCACGCCGGCTATGCCTTCTGCGGGTCAGTGGCGGGCCGGCTCTTTGCGCGCATACAAGTGCCGGACACCGTCCTGCTGCTCAATCCCAGCCATTCCTACGACCGGCCCGCCTTCGCGCTCTGGACCGGCGGGAACTGGCTGACCCCCCTGGGCGAGGTCGCGCTTCACGAGGCCCTGACCTCGGCGCTGGCCGACCTCCCCCCGGTCACCGCAGACGACCGGCCCCACCTGCCGGAGCATTCGGGCGAGGTCGTGCTGCCGTTCCTCCAGTATCACAACCCGCAGGTCAGGATCGCCGTGATCTGCGTGACGGCCTCGGCTGACCTGGCGGCGCTGAAGGGACTCGGGGGCTCGCTGGCAGACGTCCTTGCCCGGTGCGGCGAGGAAGACGCCCTCATCGTTGCCAGCAGCGACATGTCCCATGAGAGCGGACGCCGGGCCCTCGACGTGGTCAACCGCAATGACCCGCTGGCGATTGCCCAGATGGAGGAGCTTAGCCCGGACGGCCTGTACCGCGTCTGTCGCCAGGAGGGCATCACCATGTGCGGCGTGCTGTCGGCCGTGGCTATGATGGCGGCCACGGGGGCGCGAGGAGGCCGGCAGGGCGCCCTGGTGGCCCGCGCCACGAGCGCGGATTCCCCGCTCGGAAGCGGCTCGTACGTGGTCGGCTACGCCGGCATGGTGTTCAGGTGAGCGCGGCAGGTCAGGCGTGGGGCGGTGGGGATCGGGCGCGGGCCTCAGGGGGCCCCGAAGAGCGTCAGGCCGACGACGATGGCGGCGGCGATGAGCACGCCGACGACCAGTATGGCGATCAGGATGCCCGTGTTGCTGCGCCGGGCGGGGGGGTTGGCCAACTGCGTCTTTTCTGAGGCGATGTCGGCGAACTGACCCTGGGCGACCGCGACGTCCACCTCGGCCGTCACCATGCTCTGGTCTCTGAAGCCGGACGCCGAGACGGGCTTGCCCTCCAACAGGTTGGCCAGGTCCTCCCGCAGTTCCTGGTAGCTCTGGTAACGGTTGTCGGGGGCCTTCGCCATCATCTTGCGGATCACGTCGCATAGGTCGTCGGACAGCTCCGGCACGTGATTCTTCGGGGAGGGCAGGGGTTCCCTGACCTGTTTGGTCATCACCTCGAACGTGGTCCCCGTATAGGGGACCTTGCCGCAGACCAAGTGGTAGAGGGTGGCGCCCAGGGAATAGATATCGGCCCGGAAGTCCACGTCGCGGGCGCTGTTGATCTGCTCCGGGCTCATGTAGTAGGGCGTTCCGAGGCTCGCGCCGCTGCGGGTCAGCCCGGTGGCGTCCGCGGAGGTTTCCTTGGCCAGGCCCAGATCGGTGATGCGCGCCATGCCGTCTACGTCCATGATGATGTTGCCGGGCGTCACGTCGCGGTGGATTATGCCTTTCGAGGAGGCGTATTCGAGGCCGTCGGCCACCTGACGGGTGATGTCAACGGCCTGTTGCCACTCAAGCCTCCCCAGGCGCTGTACCTCTTCGCTGCACGTGGGCCCTTCGACGTAGTCCATGACCAGGTAATAGAAGCTGCCCTCCACGCCGTAGTCGTGCACCTGCACCATATTGGGGTGCCTGAGCCGGGCGGCTATCCTGGCCTCCCGCGAGAACCGCTGGCTATACTCCGGGTCTTTGAGGTCAATGTGCTTTGGCAGGACTTTGACGGCCAGCGGGATGTCCAGCGTCTTGTGGCGGCCGCGGTAGACGCTGCCCATGCCCCCTTCGCCGATCTTCTTCTCGATGCGGCACGACCCGACGCTCTCGGGGATCTCGTCGCTGAGATCATCCTGCATGCGAACGACCTCCGACGCGCTGGCCGCCGTCAACGCAGTGATAGGAATGATCACAAGACTCTGCGACGGCCGCGAACGATGGCGAACTGTAAATGCGCAATCCCGCTACGGTGGCCATTATACTGCAAGGATGGGAAAGCAGTCAACCTCCGTTAGTGCCGGTTGCACGGCCCAGAAGGGGCATAGTGGGCAGGGGCTCCTGCCGATGCCACAAAAAAGCCGCGTTGCCGGACGAAAGCGGTCCGGCAACGCGATCTTGCCGAAGTAGCGTGGGAGGTTCGGATCCGGAGGGACAGCTACTCTTCCTCTTGTTCCGCTTCCGGTTCCTCTACTTCGGGTTCCTCGCTCTTGGCTTCTTCATCTTCGGGGCCGAGCTCATCCCCGGCGCCTTCCGGCCCGGGCTTCTTGGTGGACATCCGCACGATCAGGACGATCAGTATGACCACGGCGGCGACCACCAGGCCGGTCAGCGTGTTACTCCACTCGAGAAGAACGGGCATGCTGCCGCCTCCTTTCTGGTGAGCAACGGGCTGGCACGACTGCGCACAAGGCCTCGCCGACGCCGGCCGGCCAGTGTGCCCGCCGCTGCGGTCATTACTAACTGCGGTGTTGCCGCCAGGTCAAGAAAAAAGGGCGAAAATGGCGCTCGGTCGCTGCCGTGGCCCGATGGAGTCCCGCAAGTGGCAGCCGAACAAGCCCTTAGGGGATCGACCCCACACCAACGTTACCGTCCTTGCCGCAAGAAGCGCATGGAAAATGCAGTCCTGTTTAGTAGAATAGACGCACTGTCCCCGTTCTTCCGTGGCCATGAAGATAACCATCGCGCCGGATTCACTGAAGGAATCGCTTACCTCGTCCCAGGCCGCCCAGGCGATCGCCCGCGGCCTGCGGATGGCGGACCCGGCGGCCCAACTCGTCCTCATTCCGATGGCGGATGGCGGCGAGGGCACGGTGGAGGCCGTGGTCGCGGCCACGAGTGGCAGGCTCTGCCGCGCCGAAGTGTCGGACCCCCTCGGCCGGCCCGTCCAGGCCCGCTGGGGCATCTGCGGTGACAAGACCACGGCCGTGGTCGAGATGGCGCAGGCCAGCGGCCTCGAGCTGCTCGAGCCGGGAGAGCGCGACCCCATGCTGACATCCACACGCGGCACCGGGGAGCTGATACGAGAGGCGCTGGACTCAGCAGCGCAGCGCATCGTTGTCGGCATCGGTGGCAGCGCCACGGTTGACGGCGGGACGGGAATGGCGGCGGCCCTTGGGGTGCGGTTCCTCGACGCGGCCGGACGGGAGGTTGCCGACTGCCGGGGCGGACGGCTGCGTGACGTCCAGGACCTGGACATGAGCGGCCTCGACCCGCGCCTGGCCAACGTCCGGATCGCCGTGGCCTCGGATGTCACGAACCCTCTGACGGGCCCCGACGGCGCCGCCCATACCTACGGCCCGCAGAAAGGAGCCACTCCCGAGCAGGTTCTGGAACTCGAGCAAGGGCTGGCTTCCCTGGCTGAGGTGATCCGCCGCCGGCTCGGCCTCCAGGTCGCGGACCTTCGGGGCGCAGGTGCGGCCGGCGGGCTCGGGGCCGGCCTGGTGGCCTTTCTCGGGGCGCGCATGCACAGCGGCGTCGAGACCGTCATGGAAGCCGTCCGTCTGCGGGAGAGGATGGAGGGCAGCGACCTGCTCTTTACCGCTGAGGGCCGGATTGACGGGCAGAGCGTGTTCGGCAAGACGATAGCCGGCGTGGCTGCCGCCGCCGCCGAGCAGGGCATTCCAGTCGTGGCCCTTGCCGGCTCGGTCGGGGCCGACTACGAGAGCATCTATTCATGCGGCGTGTGCGCCGTCTTCCCGATCGTTGACGGCCCGATGGACCTCCAGGCCGCGCTGGAGGGGGCCGACCGTTTGCTGGAGAGGTCTGCCGCGTCGGTCCTGCGGCTGTGGCGCGCGGCGGGGGGCACAGGCGGTGGCTGAGCGCGAACTGATCGAATACATACGGACACTTGCAGCCGGGGCAAGCCCTTCCTGGCTCAGCGTGGGC